>NZ_BADI01000037.1:0-7698 GCF_000333555.1 Herbaspirillum sp. B65
GCATACCTGCGCCTACGAGTATCCGAAGGCGGTGGAAATGCGTTCCTACAAGCCGGTCGACAAGGGCCACTCGGGCCAGATCCGCAAGGCGCTGCAGCTGCTGCTGACGGCCGAGCGTCCGATGATCTATACCGGTGGCGGCATCATCCTGGCCAATGCCGCGCCCGAGCTCAACAAGCTGGTCGATCGCCTGGGCTATCCCTGTACCAATACCCTGATGGGCTTGGGGGCCTATCGTTCCTCCAGCGACAAGTTCGTGGGGATGCCCGGGATGCACGGTACCTTTGAGGCCAACATGGCTATGCAGCACTGCGACGTGTTGATCGCCATCGGTGCGCGCTTCGATGACCGTGTGATCGGCAACCCCAAGCACTTCGCTTCGCACGCGCGCAAGATCATTCATATCGATATCGACCCATCGTCGATTTCCAAGCGCGTCAAGGTCGATATCCCCATCGTGGGCAACGTCAAGGACGTGCTGCAGGAACTGCTGGCGCAACTGGATGCGGCCGAAACTCGCCAGAACGGCGCGGCGCTGGATGCCTGGTGGAAGCAGATCAACGAATGGCGCAAACGCGATTGCCTCAAGTTCGCCACCTCCGATGAATTCATCAAGCCGCAATCGGTGGTGCAGAAGGTGTGGGAAGTGACCAAGGGCGATGCCTTCATCACCTCCGACGTCGGTCAGCACCAGATGTGGGCCGCGCAATACTACGGTTTCGACAAGCCGCGCCGCTGGATCAATTCCGGTGGCCTGGGCACCATGGGCGTGGGTCTGCCTTACGCCATGGGCGTGCAGATGGCCAACCCTGATGCAACGGTGGCCTGCATCACCGGCGAAGCCTCGATCCAGATGTGCATCCAGGAGCTGGCGACCTGCAAGCAGTATCACCTGACGCCCAAGATCATCCTGTTGAACAACCGCTTCCTGGGCATGGTGCGCCAGTGGCAGCAGATCGACTATGGTTCGCGCTATTCCGAGTCCTACATGGATTCGCTGCCGGACTTCAACAAGCTGGCGGAGTCCTACGGCCACGTCGGCATGAAAATCGAGAAACCGGGCGATGTCGATGGCGCGCTGCGCGAAGCCTTCGCCATGAAGGACAGACTGGTCTTCATGAACTTCATTACGGATCAAACCGAAAACGTCTGGCCGATGGTCAAGGCGGGCAAGGGCTTGACTGAAATGTTGCTGGGTTCGGAGGATCTCTAACATGCGCCATATCATTTCTGTGCTGCTGGAAAACGAAGCCGGCGCATTGTCCCGTGTCGTGGGCCTGTTCTCCGCACGCGGCTACAACATCGAAACGCTCACCGTTGCCCCCACCGAAGACTCGACCCTGTCGCGCATGACCATCGTGACCTCGGGTTCGGACGATGTGATCGAACAGATCACCAAACACCTGAACCGCCTGATCGAGGTGGTCAAGGTCGTCGATCTGACCGAAGGCGCGCACATCGAGCGCGAACTGATGCTGATCAAGGTGCGCGCCGTGGGCAGGAACGTGAAAGAGATAAAACGCACTGCGGATATCTTCCGGGCCGCATTATCGACGTCACCGAAAAGACCTATACGATCGAGCTGACCGGCCCCAAGAGCAAGCTGGACGCTTTCATCGACGCCCTGGATCGCACCGCGATCCTGGAACGGTCCGTACCGGCGGCTCCGGCATCGGCCGTGGCGAACGGATCCTGAAGATCTGATCGACCGCGCCAGCAGTACGCATCACACACACATACATTCAAATTCGAGTTACTCGGAACATAGGAAAAAATCATGAAAGTTTTCTACGACAAAGACGCAGACCTGTCCCTGATCAAGAACAAGAACGTGACCATCATCGGTTACGGTTCGCAAGGCCACGCCCACGCCCTGAACCTGAAGGATTCCGGCGTCAAGGTCACCGTCGGCCTGCGCAAGGGCGGCGCATCGTGGAACAAGGCTGAACAAGCCGGCCTGAAGGTCGCTGAAGTCAACGAAGCGGTCAAGGACGCCGACGTCATCATGATCCTGCTGCCCGACGAAAACATCGGCCAGGTCTATGCCGAAAACGTCGCACCGTTCGCCAAGCAAGGCGCCACCGTGGCCTTCGCGCACGGCTTCAACATCCACTATGGCCAAGTCGTGCCGCGCGCCGACCTGGACATCATCATGATCGCCCCCAAGGCCCCCGGCCACACCGTGCGTTCGACCTACAGCCAGGGTGGCGGCGTGCCGCACCTGATCGCCGTGCACCAGGACAAGTCCGGCTCGGCCCGTGACCTGGCCCTGTCGTACGCCACCGCCAACGGCGGCGGTCGTGCCGGCATCATCGAAACCAACTTCCGCGAAGAAACCGAAACCGACCTGTTCGGCGAACAAGCCGTGCTGTGCGGCGGTACCGTGGAACTGATCAAGGCTGGTTTCGAAACCCTGGTCGAAGCTGGCTACGCCCCCGAAATGGCTTACTTCGAGTGCCTGCACGAACTCAAGCTCATCGTCGACCTGATCTATGAAGGCGGCATCGCCAACATGAACTACTCGATCTCCAACAACGCCGAATACGGCGAGTACGTGACGGGCCCGCGCGTGATCAACGCCGAGAGCAAGGCCGCCATGAAGAAGGTGCTGGAAGACATCCAGACCGGCGAATACGCCAAGAGCTTCATCCTGGAAAACAAGGCCGGTGCACCGACCCTGATGTCGCGTCGTCGTATCAACGCCGAACACCAGATCGAAATCGTGGGCGAGAAGCTGCGCGCCATGATGCCCTGGATCAAGGCCAACAAGCTGGTCGATCAGAGCAAGAACTGATCTGCCGCTTCCAGCAGCAGTCCAGGAAAACGCCACGGTTCGCCGTGGCGTTTTTTTTTTGTCCGTGAGCAAGGGGAGGGTGCTTGAATTGTCATTGTGTTACGCCTTGTTGCACTTGGCCAAGAACCAATCCTTGACGCTGGTCGTCGAAGTGCCGGGTAGATGCTTTCGATATGAAGCTATCATCACCCCCGTCACTGACCAAGAACAAAGAGGATTCCTTATGACACCTTCCCGCAAACTGATGCTGGGTGCCGTGCTGGCCACTGCCTGTGTTGCCGCCCAGGCGCAGACGCAGACCGCCATGACCGCGCCGGCCCCGGTCCCGACCACCGGCACCATGGTCGTGGTGCCAGCCAATGGCGAGATCAGCGTGCCGAACGACCAGGCACGGGTCACCCTGCAAGTCGAAGAGCAGGACAAGGACAAGGCTGCCGCCGCCTCCCGTGTGAACCAGAAGATGAAGCAGGGCATCGAGCTGCTCAAGCGCCAGGACCCGCAGGCCGCCCTGAAGAGCTATGGCTATTACACCTACGCGGTCTATGCCGACCCTCCGCAAGTCGCGCCGCAGCAACCTCGCCAGCCGGCCAAGGCACGTCAGGTGGTGGGATGGCGCGTCGGCCAGTATCTGGAGATGACCACCGAGAACCTGGCCGCGCTGCCCAGGACCGTCTCCTCTGCCCAGGCCCTGATGAGCCTCAATGGCCTGCAATTTGGCTTGAGCCCGGCGGCCGCCAAGAAGCTGGATGCGACCTTGGTCAATGCCACCTATCGTAACCTGGAAGAGCGCATCGGCTTCATCGCCAATGCCATGCATCGCGCCCCGTCGGATGCAGTGATCGAGACCGTGGACTTCGAAGGTTCCGGCAACTACGCCGCGCCGGCTCCCGCCCCGATGATGGCCAAGGCCATGCGTGCCGACATGATGCAGGAAAGCACGACGGTGGCCGAGCCCAGCTTCGAGCCGGGTGAATCCACCGTGAACATGCGCCTGGTGGGCAAGGTGCGCTTCAAGTAAGCGAACATACCGGACTGTTCGCGTCGCACAGTTCATATCAAGAATCGTCAACCCGCTCGGGTTGGCAGGGGAGGGAGGCTATAATCGGCCTCCCTTTCCGTTTCAAGAAAATCATCTCATCATGCGGACCTTCACCAAGCTGCTCCTGCCGCTCTTCACCGCACTGGTAGCCAGCACGGCCCATGCCGACATCTGCGCCGACCTGCGCGCCATCCACCAGCAGTCGCAATCGCACTTCGACGGCTGGAAGAAGGATGGCCCGGATTCGGTCATGAAGGGCGACAGACAGGGCCCGATCTATCTCTCCAACTTCATGCTCGATGGCGCCCAGAGCTGTGCCATCACCAGCAATTCCTCGGTCTACACCTGCATCTGGCGCTATGCCACGCCGGCCGACATGGGCCGCGCCTACCAGCGCATGGTCAATGAGGTGAAGGCTTGTGCACCGCTGGCCAAGGAGCCGCCCGGCATCATCGCCGACGAACCCCAGGAGCGCCGCCAGGGCGACCTGCGCCAAGTGACCGAAGTGACCGGTCTGGACTACGCTGATGCCGAAGTGACGATTCTGATCGGGCAGATGCAATTGACCGGTCCCAATGGCCTGGCGCGCAACGAACTCAAGCTCAGTTTCTCGCGTCCACAGCCGCGCTGATCCGTTACCTGTCTACTGGTGCCGGTAGCCACTGGCCCAGCGCTTGGATATTCTTCCCGTTGCCCTGCAATGCAGCGCCACCGCCCCGGTGGCGGCGCATTTCATTGCATTTAACGGGCGCTGGACTAGAATAGGCACGCTTTTACTTTTGAACTTTCCGCGAGCATTGCGCGATCCCTGGAGCAACATTGAACAATAACCACTATCCCCACCCCATCATCGCCCGCGAAGGCTGGCCCTTCCTGACCATCGCCGTGGTCGTGGCAGCGCTGGCAACCTATTTCTGCGGCGCCTGGTCCTTCCCGCTGTGGATCATCGCGCTGTTCGTGCTGCAATTCTTCCGCGACCCGCCGCGCGTAATTCCGCAAGCCGCCAATGCCGTGCTGTCGCCGGCCGATGGTCGCATCGTGGTGGTGGCCCGTGCCCATGATCCCTATACCGACCGTGAAGCTCTGAAGATCAGCGTCTTCATGAACGTCTTCAACGTCCACTCCAACCGCGCTCCGGTGGATGGCAAGATCGAGAAGGTGCAGTACTTCCCCGGCAAGTTCGTCAATGCCGACCTCGACAAGGCCTCGCTGGAAAACGAGCGCAACGCCCTGGCCATCACCACCACCAGCGGTCACAGCGTGACCTGCGTGCAGGTGGCCGGCCTCATCGCCCGCCGTATCCTGTGCTATGTGAAAGCCGGCGACACCCTGGCCCGTGGTCAGCGCTACGGTTTCATCCGCTTCGGTTCGCGGGTGGACGTCTACCTGCCGCTGACGGCCACCCCCAAGGTCAGCGTGGGTGAAAAGGTCAGTGCCACCGAAACCATTCTGGCCGAACTCTGATCCCACCCTGAAGGCTTCATCGGTGATGTTCCGGCGTTACCGCTCTAGCCCGCAGCAGACCATCATTTCCGTCCTCCTCACTCATAGACATCGATGCCCACATTCCGACGACGCAAGGCCAAGCCCGGCATTCCCTTCCCGAAATCCCTGCGCAAGCCCAAGGCGGCGCAACTGGACGACGCCGGGCAGGTAGTGACGCGGCGGCGCTCGCGCGGCATCTACCTGTTGCCCAACGCCTTCACGACGGCCGCGCTGTTCTGCGGCTTCTACGCCATCGTCATGGCCATGAACCTCAAGTTCGACTACGCCTCCATCGCCATCTTCGTGGCCATGGTGCTGGACAGCCTGGATGGCCGCGTGGCCCGCATGACCAATACCCAGAGCGAATTCGGTGCCCAGTACGACAGCCTGTCCGACATGGTCTCCTTCGGCGCCGCGCCGGCCTTGGTGGTCTATGAATGGTCGCTGCGCGGCATGGGCAAGCTGGGCTGGCTGGCGGCCTTCGTCTATTGTGCCGGTGGCGCGCTGCGCCTGGCCCGCTTCAACACCAACATCGCCGTGGTCGACAAGCGCTACTTCCAAGGCTTGCCCAGCCCGGCCGCTGCCGCCCTGGTGGCCGGCTTCGTCTGGTTGATGGATGACCTGCGCTTTGCCGGCACCGACCTGAGCTGGTACGGCTGGGTCATCACCCTTTACGCCGGCATCACCATGGTGACCAATGTGCCGTTCTACAGCTTCAAGGATGTCAACTTCCGCAAGCCGGTGCCCTTCATCGCGGCCCTGCTGGTGGTGGTGGCGCTGGTGCTGATCTCCAGCGATCCCTCCAAGGTCTTGTTCGGGCTGTTCGTGCTGTATGGCCTGTCCGGCTATGCCGTCTATATCTGGCGCCGCATCAAGGGCAAGCCGGTCAGCATCGTGCAGACCGAGGATGAACATGGCGATGCGCCCCATTGAGCAGATCTTCTCGTAATGCAAGAAATGGATGTCAAGATACACCCGGCTCAGGCCGGGTGTTTTTATTCAGATATCGAAAAGTGTAACTGAAGGAAACAGTGGGGCGTTTTGCAATGCTCTGCCTTGCCGATGGCCCTAGAGTTGCCTAGAATCGGTAGGTAGCAGCTTTTTCCTGCATATCCCGCATTGGCGGCATGAACATGGCCATCGATACTTCATTGACATCCATCGGTAGTTCGGACCCTTACGGCCTGCCCGCCGGCATCGTCCCGAGCAACCCGGTCAAGCCGACCGACAATCCTGAGGCCCTGGCCCAGGCGGTGGCGTTGTCCACCGATGCCTCGGTGATCGTCACCCTGGGTGGCGGCACGGCCAGCAATGCCGGGCTGACCTACAATGCCGCTGGCCTGTTCAATAGCTTTGTCAATGCCGGCACCCCCGTGACCACCCCGGACAGCACCCAGACCGAGGCGACGCAATCCTATTACCAGGGTGTGCTGGGCAGTATTTCCTCGTCTTCTCCCAACTCCGGTATCTATGACGGCTCCGGCATCTTCAGCGGCCAATCGTTGAGCTCGCCGCTGTCCTTGATGCTCAAGTCCAATCCCGACCTGACCGGTTCCATCGTCCAGGACATCGTCAACCAGAACGTGGTGGGTGGCCTGATCTCGACCATGGCCTGAGCGGGTGGCTTCCTTTTTTCTGAAGCACAACACGGGGCCATCAGTGCCCCGTTTGTTGGTGTGATCAGTCGATCACGTGGCGCGGATCCTGGCCCGGCGTGGTGGCGTAATAGTGGTGCTTGGCTTCATACATGAGGCTATCGGCACGTTGTACCACCTGTTCCAGGCGCTCGCCCGGAGCCGCGGTGGCAGCGCCCATGGACAGGCTCAAGGGCATTCCCGAGTAGTACTGATTGTTCACTTCCACCAGTTTCTCGATCTGTTCCATCAAGACCTGGCAGCCGCGTTCATCGGTGGCCGGCAACAGAATGGCGAATTCGTCACCCCCGGTGCGCGCCACGCTGCCGGGGCGTTCGACCGCCTTGGCCAGCACCTCGCCCACGCGGCGCAGCAAGCCGTCGCCGGTGGCGTGGCCCAGTTCGTCGTTGACTTCCTTCAAGCCGTTCAGGTCGGCCACGATCACGCTGACCGGGAACGGCCCCTTGCGCTCCAGGCGGTTCAGTTCCTCCACCATGTAGGCGCGGTTGTGCAGCTTGGTCAGTTCATCGTGCTTGCCCAGGAATTCCAGGTAGGCCTCGGCCTTCTTGCGGGCGGTGATGTCGGTCAGCGCCACCAGCACCAGGTCCCAGTTGTCCTCGTGTCCGGGAAAGACCGAGAACTGCAGGTGGACGTGCAGGGCTTCGCCGCTGAGCGAATAATTCACCACCTCCCGATGATGGAGCAGGTTGCCGTTCCATAGTTCGATCAACTGCTCGTGAAATGCG
>NZ_BADI01000036.1:0-1368 GCF_000333555.1 Herbaspirillum sp. B65
TTTCCTTGTTGTCCATAATGAGATTCTTTGGCTCTAAGGGCTTGAGCCAGCGCGTGTGTTGCGCGGGAGCAATGGGTTTTGACGCTACCTTCGGAGCAACCCATGGCGGCGGCTGTTTCCGCCACGTCCATGTCCTGCCAATAACGCATCAAGAATGCTTCCCGTTGACGCGTGGGGAGTTTTTGTATTTCGGCGTCGATCAGGTTCAAGGTCTGCTGGCGCTCGACCTTGTCGGCGCTGGACTCGGCCGCTTCCGAGCCGTCTTCTGACTCCAGGCTTTCGAGCAGGTCGAAATCCTCGCTGCCTTCGCCGTCGCCGCCATTGCCCCCAAAGCTGGAGAACAGGCTCACCCAGGTATTGCGCACCTTTTCGCGGCGGAAGAAATCGTGGATGGTGTTTTGCAGGATGCGCTGGAACAGCATCGGCAATTCATCCACCGGTTTGTCGCCGTATTTCTCGGCCAGCTTGATCATCGCATCCTGAACGATGTCCAACGCGGCTTCATCCTTGCGCACGGCATACACCGCCTGTTTGAAGGCGCGGCGTTCGACACTTTCAAGAAAATCGGAGAGTTCTTTGTCAGTTGCCATGCAATACGGTGTGCCGGATGGGTATGGGCGATCAAATCAGGTAAAAACCTGCATGTTGGTCAGCCGAGATGCGAAAAATGCAAGAAATCGTCAAAAAGCAGACCGAATGCTAGCAAAATTGGCTCTATTTGTCCTGAAGTTTATCCCGCGGCAGCACCAGAAACGCGAGTGTTGGCAACGATTTCACCGGAATTCGCTTGACCAAAATGATGCAACGCATTACTGTCCTGTTTCCCGCCTCCCACATCTGGGGCGTTTTTGTTCCTTGCCGGTGCTTCACATAAGGTCGTACCGGTTCGAGGAAACGCTTTATAGGTTTAAAGCTTGTTTGTTCTAACCCGTGCCACAAGCGCGAGGAATCTGTAGAAGTCGATCTTGATCCAAGGCTGAACGAGTCGCGTTGAGCGGCGTTTCGAACTCCACTACGGTTGGAGCGCAGAAACGGCGTGACCGCACAATAAAGGGATGCTGCCGGCAGGACGATGAATGCGATTCCGTCAGGAGAGAACATCCGATCAATTTCCAATGGACCTTGAAAGGAAGCAGCATGAATGCTGAGCATCTCAGCGGCGCGGATATACTTGTCCGTTGCCTGGCTGAAGAGGGTGTTGAACACGTCTTCGGCTATCCTGGTGGCGCCGTCCTCTACATCTACGACGCAATCTTCAAGCAAGACAAATTCCAGCACATCCTGGTTCGTCACGAACAGGCTGCCGTGCACGCTGCGGACGCGTATTCGCGTAGCTCGCAGAAGGTCGGCGTGGCCATCGTCACCTCC
>NZ_BADI01000035.1:0-1928 GCF_000333555.1 Herbaspirillum sp. B65
GCGGCTTGATGAAGCTTGTTTCGCGCACCGTCGACCCCGACCCGCAGCGTACCCTGGATGCGGTGATCTACCTGATCGACCCGGTCGATCCTTCCTCCACTTCCCCGGAAGCGGTGGCACTCAAGCGCCAGTGCGTCATCCACGGCAAGCCTTTCCTGTCGACCCTGGCCGGCGCCCAGGAATGGTTCGAACTGGAAGCCATCGCCAATGGCGCCAAGCCCGACAGCTTCCTGGATGACCGCTTCCACCTCCAGCAGGAAGGCATCGCCCTGATCGCTCACGATGCCATGAAGTCGCGCATGTTGGAGCTGGCCGAGAAGCACTTCGAGGTACTGGACCAGTTCGCCTTCCGCTGCGCCACCGGCACCACCGGTGGACTGCTGAACCAATTGGCCATGAGGATGAAAGGCGAAGCCGGCCGCCACTGGGTCAAGCCCTTCCTCTCCGGCCCCCTGGGCGGCGACGCCCAGATCGCCGAACTGATCCTGGAGCGCCAGTGCCGGCGCGTGCTGTTCCTGGAAGATCCGCATGTAGCGCGCCAGCACGAAGCCGACATCCAGTTGCTGGAACGCGCCGCCCGCACCGTGACCGCCTATGCCTCCTGCATGAGCGATGTCCGATGGGGCGACCGCTGGCTCTCGCTCATCAAGGCGCGCGCGGTCTGATTTGCCGATGACGTCGTCTTCCCCGCCGCCACGCCGCAGCCATCGCTGGCGTCGACGCCTGCTGGCCCCGCTGATCTATACCGCAGCCCTGCTGCTGATGCTGGAAGAATGGCTGTGGGATGCCACCCAGGCCCTGCTGGCGCGCATTCCCGACTGGCCGCTGCTGGTGCGGCTGCAACGCTGGGTGGAGCGGCTCTCGCCGTATGCTGCCCTGATGATCTTCCTGGCGCCGACCCTGCTGCTGCTGCCGGTGAAGATCCTGGCGCTGCTCTCCATCACCCACGGCCACCCTACCCTGGGCTTGCTCATCGTGCTCAGTGCCAAGGTCTTGGGCACGGCACTGGTCGCGCGCATCTATGCGCTGACCCGACGCAGCCTGCTGTCACTGCCCTGGTTCGTGCGCTATCACGACCGCTTGCTGGCCTTCAAGGCCAGGCTCACGGCGCAATTGCAAGCCACGGCAGGCTGGCAACAGGTGCAACGGCTGGTGCGGTCGGCCCGCCAAGGTCTGGCCCGCATCAAAAACGCGCTGGCGCAACGCATGGCGGCCCAACCGGGCGGACCCGCCACACGTCTGCTGCGACTGTTGCGACGGCTGGTAAGCCGTATGCGCAAGCATTAAGGGGCGCCCACGAAAAAGGCTGCCGCGGCAGCCTTTGGTCTTCCTACGATCCCGCACGGGGCGCAATCAATCATCGTCGTCATCGTCATCGATATAGCCTTCCGGCGGCGGCGACATCTGCATGGAAGCCTGCCCCCCGATGTTGTTGTTGGAAATGCTGTTGCCCCATTCGAAGGCGTGCTTTTCGGCGGCAAAGAAATCGTCGGCCGACAATTGCAGTTCATCCAGCAGGCGTTGCATCTCGGCCTGGTCGGGCTCGCGCAGTTCGGTGCACTCCACCAGGCGCAGGACCGAACCATAGTAGCCATTGCGCCGCAGCAGCGCTTCGCGGATTTCGGTACTGACGGTGATCTGGCGCAGCACGCTTTCCATGCTCATGCCAAAGAGCGCATCGACCAGCGACATGATGCCGACAGTGAAGGCCATCTCCGACATCTTGCGTCGTCCGGGCCGGATCTTGGCCGTGATCAATTCCAGCATCTTGCCGCGCGTGGCCGCCAGGATCATCAGCGGCGACATGGTGTGGGCACGCTCCTTGTCGGTATTGGCAAAGAGCAGGATCTGCAGCCAGCGCTTGAGTTGTCGGCGTCCCAGCACGATCAAAGGCTGGCCCAGCGAATCGATGAACTTCTGGAAACCGT
>NZ_BADI01000034.1:0-1883 GCF_000333555.1 Herbaspirillum sp. B65
GGGGCGAGAACGGTGCCGGCAAGAGCACGCTGTGGGCCTTCATCTCGGGCCAGCGTGCGCCCAGCGAAGGACGCATCTTTCTCGATGGCGAGGAAATCCAGGGCGCCGACGTCAAGCGCATGGAAGCCGCGGGCGTCTTTCTGGTGCCGCAGGAACCGATGATCATCGAGCATATGTCGGTGATGGAAAACCTGATGCTGGGGCTCTGGCCGGCCAAGCGCGGCTTCGTCGCCTGGCGCCGGATGCGCGAGAACGCCGCGCGCATGTTGGCCGGCACCGGGATCGACGCCGAGCGCCTGGCCGGCACCCTGGACGCGGTGGCGCGGCGCAAGCTCAATATCCTGCGCGCCATGTTCTCGGGCGGCAGCATCATCATTCTGGATGAGCCGACCGCGGCGCTGACGGTGCCGGATCGCCTGCAATTGTTCGCCTTCATGCGCCAGCTACGCGCCTCGGGCGTGACCTTTATCTTCATCTCGCACTTCAACGATGAAATCCTGGAAATCTGCGACGCCGTCAGCGTGCTGCGTGACGGTGAGCTGGTCGCCACCTGTGAAGAAGTGTGCAGTCTCAGTTCTTCCCAGCTCTCGGAGTTCGTGCTGGGGCGCGAGCTGGACCTGTTCCAGCGCGATCGCAGGCCGGCTCACGCGCTGGCCAGCGCTGAGGTCATCAGCCTGTGCGACATCAGTGGCCTGAATGATGACAAGCTCTGCGTGGATCGCCTGGAGCTCCAGCCCGGTGAAATCATCGGCTTTACCGGCTTGCCAGGGGAGGGCGCCAAGGAATTGGCGCGCGGCTTGTTCGGACTGCTACCCTTGCGCAGCGGACAGATCAGCTTCCCGCGCCAGCCGGCTTGCAGCCTGCCGCAGAGGCCGGATCAAGCCTTGGCCATGGGCATCGCCTATCTCTCCGACGACCGCCGCCGGGATGGGGTGGTCGGCCATCTCTCCATCCGCGAGAACATTGCGCTGTCGTCGCTGCCACGGCGGCTGCGCGCCGGCCTGGTGGATGAAGGGGAAGAACGGCAGGTCTGCACCTCCTACTTCAGGCGCATGGGCATCAAGGCCGACAGTGCCGAGGATGCCGTCAATACCTTGAGCGGCGGCAACCAGCAAAAGGTCTGCCTGGGGCGTGTGCTGGCCACCCTGCCGCGTCTGCTGATCCTGGACGAGCCCACGCGCGGCATCGATGTCGGGGTCAAGCAGGATGTCTTGCGCATCCTCGACCAGTTGAGCCAGGCCGGGGTGAGCGTGATCATCGTCTCCACCGACGTCGACGAACTGGCCCGCGCCGCCGACCGCATCTGCATCTTCCAGCGCGGACGCATCGCCCATGTGGTCAGTGGCGATGACATCAGCACCGACCGCCTGCGCCAACTGGCGCAATGACACCCATACAACAATGAAACAAGGAGACTCCCGCATGACAACCGCAACCGAGGTCGGCACCACGCCTGGTCCCGACCGGCCCGTGAAGGGGCAACGCAAGCCGCGCCAGGTCCTGGGCTGGATCTTGCGCAACGTGGTCTGGATCTGGCTGGTGGCGCTGGTGCTGGGCTTTGGCCTGTTCAGCCAGTTCTTCCTCAGTGTGATGAACCTGCAGAACATCCTGGTGCAAGCCACCGTGCTGGGTCTGTTGGCACTGGCCGTGGCGCTGCCCTTGCTGGTGGGCGAGATCGACCTGTCGCTGCCGGCCAACCTGGGCTTTTCCTCGGCCATCGGCGCCTGGCTGTATGCCACCTGGGGTGGTCCCTGGTGGCTCACCATGCTGGTCGGCGTGGCCGTGGCGACCCTGATCGGCTGGTTCAATGGCCTGTGCATCACGCGCTTGCGCATGGTGTCGCTGATCCAGACGCTGGCCATGATGATCGTGCTGCAAGGGGC
>NZ_BADI01000033.1:0-4192 GCF_000333555.1 Herbaspirillum sp. B65
GCCCTGGCCAAGCGCGAAGCCGAGAGTTCCACGCTGGCCTTCGGGTCGCTGGAGCGGCGCTTGCGCCAGTTGAATCTGCACATGATCGATGCCAATGAGTTGATGGAGCAGTTGACCAATCTCTCCAAGCTCAATACCCAGGCCAGTTTCATCGGCAGCCTGTTCCAGCAGGGCCGCGAACGCGCCTCGGAATGGCTGGAGCAGAACTTCGCCCAGATCGGTCATACCTCCACCTTCGACCTGGGGCGCTTCCTGCCCTGAGGCCCTGAATGCCTGGCTTTGCGCACGATCGTTCTTTTTTGTCTATACTTTGCTGCTTGAATCTTCACAGCAGATAAAACAACGACAACCTCATGCGCTCAACCATCGCCAAGAAAGCTTCCCGTTCCGAATTCCTCGACATAGGCGGCCTGCGCTACCACGTGCGCCACTGGGGTGACCCGCAGGCGCCCAAGATCTTCATGATGCACGGCTGGATGGATATGTCGGCTTCGTTCCAGTTCATGGTCGATGCACTGCAAGGGGAGTGGCACGTCATCGCTCCCGATTGGCGCGGCTTCGGCCTGACCGAGCGCAGCCCGGCGCAATCCTACTGGTTCCCCGATTACCTGGCCGACCTCGAGGCCATCCTCGACCACTATGCCCCCGACCAGGCCGTCAACTTGCTCGGCCACAGCATGGGTGGCAATGTCGTGACCCTGTATGCCGGCGTGCGACCGCAGCGCATCGCGCGCCTCATCAACCTGGAAGGCCTGGGCCTGCCCACGGCCAAGCCGGAACAGGCGCCGCACGCCATTTATCAAGCGCTGTATCCCTTGTTGAGCCCTAGCTTCCAGCGCCTGGGGGACCTGGCGGCACAAGGAGAGGCGTAATGAAACAGGATCTCGCGCGCCGCTACCAGGCCTTCATCTTCGACCTCGACGGTACCCTCATCGACAGCGCCCCCGATATCGCTGCCGCCGTCAACGCCTACCTGCAAGAACAAGGTCATGCCGCGCTGGAGGTGGCCTATGTCGAACGCTTCATCGGCAATGGTCCGCGCCGCCTGATCGAAGATATCCTGATCGACCAGGAGATCGCCTTCGATGGCGCCGGGCTGGAGGCGGCCGTGGCCGCCTACATCGGGCACTACCAGCGCCATCCGGCCAGCCATACGCGCTTCTTCCCCTATGTCAAGGAAGACCTGGCCAGCCTGCACGCCGCCGGCATCCGGCTGGGCATCTGCACCAACAAGCCCCATGCACTGACGCGCCAGATCCTCGATCTGCTGCAGCTCTCACCGCTGGTGGAGGTGGCGCTGGGGGCCGATGCGGTGCCGGCCTGCAAGCCCGATCCCGGCCATCTGCGTGCCGTGGCGGCCCACATGGCCCTGGCGCCGGGGAGCTGGGCCTATATCGGCGACACCACGGTGGACCAGGCCACGGCAGCCGCCGCTGATGCGCCGTTCTTCGTCGTGCCCTGGGGGGGCGGCAGCCAGGTGCAGGTCGCGAAAACCCAGCGCCTGCATCGCCTGCGGGACTTGCTGTCTTATAGAATCGCGCCTTTGGCCGCACGGCCATCGGCCACTACGCTAAAGGACAGCCCATGAGTAACAGCCTGCTGCAGCAGATCGTGCGCGAGCAAGAGGAGATGAAGCCCGCCGAATTGCGCATCGCCCATTTCGTCAGCCAGGCGCCCGGTGAGGTGATCCATATGAGCATGGCCTCGCTGGCTGAACGCTGCGCCGTGAGCGATCCGACCATCGTGCGTTTCTGCCGCCGCTTCGGTTTCAACGGCTACCAGGAGTTCAAGCTGAACCTGGCGCAAAGCCTAGTGCCCGCAGCGCCCTTCGTCTACGAGCAGATCACCCGGGACGACGCTATCGACACGATCGTGCGCAAGACCTGCCGCAATTCGCTCTCGGCCATCCAGCGCGCGCTGGAGGACCTGGTACCGCAACAGATCGAACAAGCCGCCGCATTGCTGCATTCGGCCACCTGGATCGGCATCTATGCCAGCGGCATTTCGGAAATCACGGCGCTGGATGCCGAACACAAGTTCCAGCGCCTGGGCCTGCGCTGCGCCGCCGTGATGGAAGAGAAAAAGCAATGGATGCACGCCGAGAAATCGCGCCCCAATGAAGTGGCGCTGATCTTTTCGCAATCGGGCCATACCAAGCGCATGGTGGAGCTGGCCATGGCCGCCCGCGCCGGTGGGGCAAGGGTGGTTGCAGTGACGGCCGCCGACAGCCCGCTGGCGCAGGTCACCGATGCCCTCATCGCCGTGCTGCCCTATGACCAGACCGAATTCATGACCCCGCTGGCCTCGCGGCTGAATCATCACCTGGTGGTCAACATGCTGGTCACCGCCATTGCGGTGGCGAGCAACAGCGAATTCCCCGACCAGTTGCCGGCCCTGGATTCCTGGATGACCGACAAGATCTAGCCGGCCAGGTTGCTGCAACTGGCCGGTCAACAACGCTTTTTTTGAAGGAGACAACATGCAGTTGAATCAGAACGAAGCAAAGAAACTGGCCGGCCGCCACGCCATCCTGGAATTCGTGCGCGACGACATGCGCCTGGGCCTGGGCTCGGGTACCACTTCGCACTTCTTCGTGCGCGAACTGGCCAAGCACATCGCCGATGGCCTCAACGTCACCTGCACCGCCACCTCGCGCTCCACCATCGACGTCGCCCGCGAAGTCGGCATCCCCATCATGGATCCCAATGAAATCGGCCAGATCGACCTGACCATCGATGGTCCCGATGAGATCGACCGCGAGTTCCGCATGATCAAGGGCGGCGGCGCCTGCCTGCTGTGGGAAAAGATCATCGCCCACGCCTCCACCCGCATGATCACCATCTGCGATGAAAGCAAGCTCGTCGAACACCTGGGCGCCTTCCCGCTGCCGGTGGAAGTGGTGCAGTTTGCCTGGAAGCAGACCGAACGCCGGGTCGCCGGCCTGCTGCGCGAGTTCGGTATCGACGCCCGCATCGTGCGCCGCAGCCGCGATGAGCGTCCCGTGGTGACCGACAGCGGACACTTCATCCTGGATTGCCATTGCCAGGTCATCGACGGCGCCGAATTGCTGGAGACCGAACTGAACCGCATCCCCGGCGTGGTCGAGAACGGGCTTTTCACGCGCGAGGCGGCGGGCATGGTGGTGGGCTGCTTCGATGGCACGTCGTATGTTTCCTTGCGTGCCGCAAGCTAGTAAAACTCCCTGCGGCTGGCAAGGAGGTTTTCTGGCGGTATATGAAGAAAGTTTCCGGGGTGCTTTTCCCCGAGGATGCCTGCGATATACAGGGTGAAGGATTCTTCCGAGATCCTGTGCATGGCCGGCTTGATAGCAAAACTATATACATCATTTGGAGGCAGACATGACATCGCATCACGCCAACACCCGTCGCCAGATCGTCCTGAGCGGTATCGCCCTGGGCGCCCTGGCCACCACCCGCTGGGTCGGGGCACAGCAGAAGCTGTTGATTCCGTTCAGCAACAAGAGCCTGGACTATTACTTCTTCGTGATCGAAGAAGCAGCGGTCAAGCGCGCCGTCGAGGCCAACCAGGGCAGCTTCCAGGCCACCAATGCCAGCTTCGACAACACCCGCCAGCTGGAACAATGGCAGTCGCTGATGCTCTCGCGCCCGGCCGCCCTGGTCTCGGACCCCATCGACAGCCAGGCCATCGTCAGTGGCCTGCGCCGCTACAACCAGCAAAAGATCCCGGTGGCCATCATCGATACCCCGGCCGAGAGCGGCAATGTGGCCATCACCGTCAGCTTCGATAATTACCTGGGCGGCGTGATGGCGGCCAAGGAAATCATCAACCGTCTGGTCAAGAAGCATGGCAGCCCCAAGGGCAAGGTGCTCAACTGCTATGGCGCCCTGGCCAGCGTGGCCTGGCGCCAGCGCAAGGAAGGCATGGATGCCGAGTTCGCCAAATACCCCGGCATCACCTATATCGCCCGTCCCACCGAGGGCAAGCTGGACCAGATGCTGGCGGTGACTCTGGCCACGCTGTCCGAGCATCCCGATCTGGATGCGGTACACGCCCCCAGCGACTCGCCGGCCCGCGGCATCGCCACCGCCTTGCAGCAGAAGAACCGCTGGAAGAAAGTGGATGAGAAAGACCACGTGATCTTTGTCACCATCGATGGCGAGCCGGTGGGCCTGCGCTGGATCCAGATGGCTACATGGATGCCTGCGTATCG
>NZ_BADI01000032.1:0-1863 GCF_000333555.1 Herbaspirillum sp. B65
CAGGGCATCCTGCACCCAAGGGGTGGGGCGCGCCGCACTGGCCAAAAGAATACGGCGGCGTCGACTGGAGCCCCGTACGCAAGCACATATTCATGGAGGAACTCTACAACGCGGACGGCCTCGATTACGGCTGGCAGTCGCTGCACATGGTGGCGCCTGTGCTGATTGCCTTCGGCTCGGAATGGCAGAAGCAGCGCTTCCTGCCAACCATCCTGTCGGGCGAGGAATTCTGGTGCCAGGGCTTTTCCGAACCGAATGCCGGTTCGGACCTGGCCAACCTGCGTACCACCGCAGTGCTCGACGGTGACGAATATGTGATCAATGGTCAGAAAGTGTGGACGAGCGACGCAGTCCAAGCCGAATGGGGGTTTTTCCTGGTGCGTACTGACACGACTGTCAAGCCGCAGCGTGGCATCTCGTTCATCCTGGTCAAGATGGACACACCCGGCATCACCGTCCGCCCGATCATTTCGATCGAAGGCGGACGCGGCCTGAACGAGGTTTTCCTCGACAATGTGCGCGTGCCGCGCAGCCACCTCGTGGGCGAGCCGGGAATGGGCTGGACATATGCCAAGTACTTGCTGGGCAAGGAACGCACTACCAGCGCCTTCCTCTACTTCAACAAACGCGAACTCGAACGGGTGCGCGAGATCGCGCGCGGTGAGCTGGTCGACGGCGTGCCGCTGCTTGAGACACCCGAGTTCGCACGCAAGCTGGCGCGCGTCGAGACCGACCTGCTGGCACTGGAGTGGTCGGTCCTGCGCGTGCTGGCCGAAGAAAACAACCGGCATAACGCCGACGCCGTCGTCTCGGCACTGAAGGTGCGCGGTTCGCTGATGCAGCAGCGCGTTACCGAGCTGCAGGTCGATGCGATGGGACCGCGCGCGCTGCGCTTCTACGAGCACGACGAGGACAGCGACACCTTGCTGTGGCCGTCGTATGTACCTGGCCGCACCGCGGGCTATCTGATCGCGCGCGCTTCGACCATCTATGGCGGTGCCCTCGAAGTGCAGAAAAACATCATTGCCAGGCTGGCGTTCGGACTCTGATCATGGACTTCAATCTCACACAAGAGCAGCAGATGCTGCGTGACGGCGCCGAACGCTTCCTGCGCGAGGCCTATGATTTCGATACGCGCTGCGCGATCGCGCGCGAACCGCAAGCATTCCGCGCCTCGATGTGGCAGCAGTTCGCCGACCTCGGCTGGTTGGCACTGGAATTACCGGAGGATGCCGGCGGGCTGGGCTTGGGTTTCGTCGACAGCGCGCTGCTGATCGAGGCCATGGGACGCGCCATGGTGCTCGAACCCTATCTGCACTCGGCAGTGCTGTGCACCCGCATCGTCGATCGCAGCGGGGTAGAGGCGCTGCGCAGCGATCTGCTGCCGCGCCTGGCCGACGGCAGTGCGCTGCTGGCCCTGGCTGACAGCGAAGCCGGCAGTCGCTTCCGGGTTGGCTGCACCGCGCGAACGACGGCGCAGCGCACGGCCGACGGCTACCGCATCGATGGTGCAAAGACGCTGGTAATGGGCGCGGCCGTGGCCGGCCAGTTGCTGGTGACGGCGGGTCTGGATGGCGCCTGCGCGTTGTTCCTGGTCGACGCCGGCGCATCCGGCGTGACGCGGACCGACTACCGGGTGCTGGACGGCGCGCGCGCGGCCGACATCGCCTTCGACGGCGCCAGGGCGACCCTGGTGTTGGCCGATGCGATGCCGGTGCTTGAGGAGGCGGTCGACCGCGCCACGCTGGGCACGGTCGCGCAGATGCTGGGCGTGATGGAAGCGGTCATGGAAATCACGGCCGAGTACATCAAGACGAGGGTACAGTTTTGGCAGCCGATCGGCAATTTCAGGCGCTGCAGCAT
>NZ_BADI01000031.1:0-3767 GCF_000333555.1 Herbaspirillum sp. B65
AGGGGGTGGTCTCGGTACGCAACGACCTGCGCTTGAAGCAATAAAGGGCGGGAACTTGTGGGCGCGTGACCGGTCTGTGACCGGGTCCGCGCTTTGCCGCTNGTAATGGGCTTCTTGCCAAGTGCATCGGTTCGTCGGTGCATTTTGCAAGAAGACAGGGCAGGGTGCGTCAGGTATAGTTGGAGGCCGTTGGCGCCGTGCAGGGGCAGGCCACCGGCCTGTCAGGGCAGCGCCATGCAGGGCGACCGACATGCGCAGATGTCGGTTGCAGGGAAGAAAAGCAATGCAGCATCCACAACCAGAGTACAACGACAAAACCGTACCAAGCAGCGCCCACGGCGCTGGAGTTTCAATTCACCGCTCAAAAATGCCATGACAAAAATACTTGTAGTCGATGACCATGCGGTCGTGCGGGCAGGTGTGCAGCACTTCATTTCGGAAATCCCGTCGATGGAAATCGGCGGTGAAGCCAGTACGGCCGAAGAAGCCATCCGCCTGGTACGTACCCAGGACTGGGATATCGTCTTGCTCGATATCGCCATGCCCGACAAGAGTGGCGTGGAAGTATTGAAGCAGATCAAGCGTGAAAAGCCGGAGTTGCCGGTGCTGATGCTGTCGATGCACCCCGAGAGCCGCTATGCGGTGCAGGTGCTGCGCAGCGGCGCTTCCGGCTATGTCCAGAAGGAAGCGCTGGCCACCGAGCTGGTCAACGCCATCAACACCATCCTGCGCGGGCACAAGTACATCAGCTATGGCGTGGCCGAGTTGCTCACCAGCGAACCGGTGGATTCGGAAAAGCCGCTGCATGAAACGCTTTCGCAGCGCGAGTATGAAATCTTCTACAAACTGGGCCAGGGTCAGGGCGTGACGCAAATCGCCGATGAACTGTGCCTGTCGGTCAAGACGGTGAGTACCTATCGTTCGCGCGTGCTGCAGAAGATGAGCATGACCAACAATGCGGACATCATTTATTACGCGATCAAGAACAACCTGATCGATTGAGGCCTGGCGTTCCGGGCGGACTAGGTGCCGAGCCAGCAGGACCGGGCGGCGCCGGGCAAGGAAGAGTGGTACGGCGCATCATGGATGACATTCTCAACAGCAGGCCCCAGCGCGACAGCGACGGGACGCCCTTGCAGATCTTCCTGGTGGAGGATTCGGAGGACGTGCGGGACCTGATCGTGGAGAGCCTGGCGGAAATCGCCGGGGTGCATCTGGTGGGCCATGCCGAAAGCGAACTGGAAGCCTTGCGCCATTTGCAGTTGCACAGCTATGACGTGCTGATCCTGGATATCCAGTTGAAGCAGGGCAATGGCATGAGCCTGTTGCAGTCGCTGGCGCGTTCCAATACGCGGCGTCAGAGCGAGGTCAAGGTGGTCTTCAGCAACCATGTCAGCCCGACCTATCGGCGCGTGGGCGTGCAGTGCGGCGTGCAGCATTTCTTCGACAAGTCTTCCGAACTGCCGCTGCTGTGCGATCTGCTGGAAGAATTGGCAGGGCAGAAGGCGGGCAAGTCCGGACGCACATCGTCGAGCAATAATTCACCGCAAGGACCGGCCCAGGCCGGGGGCATTTGAGACGTTTTCCGGCGGCATGAGATAGGCGGTCAGGCAGCAGTCGCCAGGGCAGTTCGGCGCGACCTTGATGCCAGCAGACAATCAGAACCGATCATGGCGAGTACCTTGCCGGCAGGGCCGGGGTGCCGCACGGGTCGCACAAGAGCAAGGGATTTGCGACGATGAAGAAAAACAATGACGGCTTGCGTCCGTCATCCGCCGATATCCAGAACAGTGCTTCGGTCGAGTATTTTGCGGCCTCCCATGCGCATGACAGCAGCATGGTGACCTTGGCCATGGGCTTGTCCATGGCGGTGATACTGCTGGGCCTGGTGGTCTTGTTGACCGGTTTGCTGGGCGAGGAATACCGTCGCCTGCTTTCGGGCCTGCTGGCGTTGCGCCCCTTGTCGGCGGCTGGTTTCATCCTGGGCGCGCTGGCGCTCTATCTGAGCTGTATGCATTCGCCGACGCGGCCGCCAGCGCTGCGTCGGGTCAGGCTGGGCTTGGCCTTGTTGTTGCTGCTGCTGGGTCTGGGCTCGCTGGTGCATGGGTTGATGTACGCACTGGGCTGGTTGCCGCTGGATGGCACCCATCCGATCTCGCCGCTGGCCATCTCACCCTTGCTGTCACTGGGCTTCGTGCTGATGGCTGGTAGCCTCCTGCTGCATGACTGGCGTCTGCTGGGTGGCTATTATCCGGCCGAATACCTGGCCTTCACGCTCATGGCCCTGTCGGCCATTCCGCTGGTGGGTTACCTGTATGACGTCAGTCAGTTCATCTATCTGCAATTCCCCTTGCCGGTGTCCTTGCTGTCCTCGCTGGTGCTGGCGCTGCTGGGGGCGGCACTGTTGATGGCGCGGCCTGGCCATCCGCTCATGGCGGTGATCCTGCGCATCGCACCCGGTGGCCAGATGCTGCGCCACCTGCTGCCGCAGACGCTGTTCCTGCTGCTGGCCTTCAGCCTGTTGCTGAACTGGGGCATGAGCCACGGCTGGATCCTGCCGGAACTGGTGCTGCCGACGCTGACCCTGATCAACGGTGTGATCGTGCTGTTCATCTTCTGGGGCTCGGCCAGCCGACTCGACAGCGAATACGGCGAGCGCACCCGCAATGCCCAGAAGCTGGCCGAGACCAGCGCGCTCTTGAACGCGGTCAGCGAAAGCACCAGCGACCCGATCTTCGTGAAGAATCGCCAGGGCTTGATGATCTTCGCCAATCCGGCCACCCTGCACAAGCTGGGCAAGACCTGGGAAGAGACCATGTACCGCTCCAGCCGCGAGCTGTTCCTGCTGCCTGAAGAGGCCGAGGCCATCGATCGTGACGACCGCCGCGTGATGGCCTCGGGCAAGCCCGAGAAGCTGGAGCAGACGCTGCACCTGCCGGAGGGCGTGGTGACCTTCCAGACCGCCAAGGTGCCCTGGTTCGGCAAGGATGGCAGCGTGCAGGGGGTGATCGGCATCAGCACCGACATCACCGAACGCAAGCAGGCCGAGGATGAACTGCGCCAGCGCGAGAGCCAGCTGGAAAAGACCGTGGTCCAACGTACCGCACTGCTGCGCGAACTGACCAACCACCTGGAGACGGTGCGCGAGGAAGAAAAACGGGCGATCGCCCGCGAGCTGCACGACAACATGGGCGCCTCGCTGACGGCCTTGTCGATGCACCTGGAAGGGGTCTACCAGATCCTGCCGGCGGACGATAAATGGGCTGACCGCAAGACCCGGATGCAGGGCTTGATGAAGTCGCTGGTGGCCACCACCCGGCGCATCCAGACCGAGCTGCGGCCCAATACCCTGGACCTGTTCGGGCTGAAGGCGGCGATCTCGGAACAGCTCGATGAATTGCATGAGCGCACCGGCATCATCTGCCGCGCCAGCCTGCCCGATGAAGACGTGGAGGTAGGCCATGAGATGGAAATCGCCATCTACCGCATGTTGCAGGAAATGCTCAACAACGTGACCAAGCACGCCAAGGCCAGCAAGGTCGACGTGATCCTGGATGTCGATGAAGACCATGTGGCCCTGACCGTGCGCGACGATGGCGTGGGCATCCCCGATGAGCGGCGCGACNACCACAAGACCTATGGGCTGCGCGGCCTGCGCGAACGCGCCACCTTTCTCGGCGGCGAAGTCGATATCCGCTCGACCCCCGGCAAGGGCGCGCTCATCAGCATCAGCCTGCCCNTTGATGGTCAGGACCACAGCGCTGGGC
>NZ_BADI01000030.1:0-1020 GCF_000333555.1 Herbaspirillum sp. B65
AAACGGCGACCTGCTTTCTGGTTCATGTTCATCTTGTCCTCTCTTTTCATATGGATGGAATCGCCGTGTTTCGGACCGGCGTTGTCACACGCCTGCACCGATCCGACGGTGATGAAAAGATAAAGAGACGAGGCCCGCCTGACTCGTCAAATCAGGCCAAGCTACTTGCCGTAACAAGACATTTTGAAAGCCGATATTTTCCACGCCCGCCTTGACGTGCATGGCGCGACTGTCGCGCCCTTTCTGGCTTGCAGAACGGAAAGCCCAAAATGCATAAATGATTTGTTATTTTTCCTCACAGGCTCTCCGCTTGGCGGACTTGTCCGCAAATGACAAACGAATGACCTGTACGGACAAGCAGCAAGAGTGACGCTCGCCAATGATAGCGATGCGCGGTGGCCGTCCCGAGCTTGCGGATCGCCGCTGCTGACCTTCCCATTGCAGTGCAATGCACGCTGGCAGTGCATTCGAAATACAGGAGCGCGAATTTCATGTCTATCGTCCGACCCACCCCTGAGCAACTCAAAGAGCTCGCCAGTTCCCTGCACATCCAGCTCACCACGGAGCAGGCCAGTCAATATCTGGACTTGATGCAGGCCAGCTTCGATGCCTACGATGTCATCGATGGCTTGCCCGATGAAATTCCTGCCATCAAATACCCGCGCTCGGCTGGCGCACGTCCCGCCGCCAAGGACAATCCCCTCAACGCCTGGGCCTGCAAAAGCACCGTCAAGGGCGCCGCGGAGGGCAAGCTGGCGGGCCGCACCGTGGTGCTCAAGGACAATGTGGCGCTAGCGGGTGTGCCCATGATGAATGGTTCTTCCACGCTGGAAGGCTTCGTGCCGAGCTACGACGCCAGCGTCGTGACCCGCCTGCTCGATGCCGGTGCCACCATTCTGGGCAAGGCCACCTGCGAGCATTTCTGCCTGTCGGGCGGCAGCCATACCTCCGATCCCGCGCCGGTCCACAACCCGCGTCGCCACGGCTATGGTTCCGGTGGTTCCTCATCGGGTAGTGCTG
>NZ_BADI01000029.1:0-1725 GCF_000333555.1 Herbaspirillum sp. B65
CGCCATGATGATGCCCTGCTGTCCCTTGGGCAGGCGCTCGAAGACGGCCTTGGACATCATCAACGGCTCGAACATGTACCAGTAGGCCTTGTCGCGTCCGGTAGTGAGGGCCTTGGCCACTTCTTCCAGACGGAAGGACATGAAGGAGGTCGAAGACGTCATGGCCGCATCCATGGCACCGGTCTGCATGGCGGCATAGATTTCATTGGAGGGCAACGTCACCACGGCCGCGCCGGCTTCCTTGAGAATCAGGTCCATCTCGCGTGAACCGCCGCGCACCTTCATGCCTTTCACATCGGCCGGATCGACGATGGGCTTGCCGCGTGAGGCCACCCCGCCGGCCTGCCAGATCCAGCTGACGATGACCACGCCCTTCTCACCCAGCACGCGGGCCAGCTCCTTGCCGACTTCAGCATTCTTCCAGGACGCGCCCTGCTGGTAGGACGTCACCAGGCCGGGCATGAGGCCGATATTGGTTTCCGGCACTTCACCGCCGGCATAGTTCAGCGGCACCAGCGACATGTCCAGCGCGCCCTTGCGCAGGGCCGAGAACTGGGCATTGGTCTTCATCAGGGAAGAACCGGGATAGATCTCGAATTTCAGCGCGCCTTTGGTGCGTTCGCTCACCTGCTGGGCGAAGGTACGCACCAGGCGGTCGCGAAAGTCGCCTTCGGTGATCGTGCCACCGGGAAACTGGTGCGAAATCTTCAGCGTGGCCGACTGCGCCCACACCGAGGGAACGGCGCTGGCAAGCGGGGCGGCGGCGAGGGCGCCGAGGAAATGGCGGCGGGTCATGGTCTTCATTGGGGTGTCTCCTCCAGGATTGATGGAACTACGTGTGTTTTTATGCTCTCATCGTGTATACAATTTCATAGGAAACGCATACATTGTCAAGCATTAATCCTGTGGATCGTCCCCGCTTTACAATGCTTGCTTTAAAGGCAATTGATCATGGATACCCCCAAGACCCGTTCTGAAACCCTGCGCGAATCGATCGAAGAGATGATTGCCGTGGGCAAGCTGGCACCCGGCCAGCATCTGGATGAAACCTCGCTGGCCGAGCAGTTCGGTGTCTCGCGCACCCCCATTCGCGAGGCGCTGATCCAGTTGGCTTCGATGGGCATCGTCGAGATGCGTCCGCGCCGCGGCGCCATCGTGGCCGAGATCGGTCCACAGCAATTGATTGAAATGTTCGAAGTGATGGCCGAATTCGAGGCCATGTGCGGCCGTCTGGCCGCGCGCCGCATGACGCCTGCCGAACATGCCGAGCTGCTGGCGGCGCACCAGGCCTGCCAGGCGGCGCGCGACGCCAGCGACCCGGATGCCTACTTCTACCTCAACGAAGCCTTCCACGACCATATCTACGCCGGCAGCCACAACAGCTTCCTGGCCGAGCAGGCCCGGGCCCTGCACCGCCGCCTGCGGCCCTACCGGCGCTTGCAGTTGCGCGTCAGGGACAGGCTCAAGATGTCCTTCGATGAACACCAGGCCGCAGTGGACGCCATCATTGCCGGCGACGCCGAGAGGACCGTGGAGGTGCTGCGCCAGCACATCATGATCCAGGGCCAGCGCTTTGCCGACTTGGTGGCGTCGCTGCATCAACTGAAGTCGGCCGCCTGAAATAAAGCTCAAACGCTTGCGCTTTCACAGGCTGCGCTGGCTGACGAAATGCCGCTCACTGCCATCGAGCGGATCGATGAAGAAGAGCGAACGCGCCAGCAGCTC
>NZ_BADI01000028.1:0-11407 GCF_000333555.1 Herbaspirillum sp. B65
AGGGGAAGCATTACGCCGGCCGCCCGCTCATGCGACAATGCGCACACTTTTTTCGCGAATTCCCTGACGGGAGTGCCATGCTGTTTGCCAAATTCTTCCATCTGCTAGGACTGACCGTGTGGGTCGGCGGCATGTTCTTCGCCCACATGGCCCTGCGTCCGGCCCTGGCCGTGCTGCATCCGGAGCAGCGACTGAGCCTCATGGCGGCGGTGCTGGGCAATTTCTTCATCTGGGTGTGGGTGGCCATTGCGCTGGTGCTGGGCAGCGGCCTGCACATGATGGGCGTCATGAGCGCCGGCGCGGCCATGCTGCCGCCCTACGTACACGCCATGACCGGCATCGGCGTGGTGATGATGCTGATCTTCGCCCACATCTTCTTCGCCCCATTCCGCCGCCTCAAGCTGGCAAGCGCCCAGCAGGACTGGGACCGCGCCTCGCGCGCGCTGCGCCAGGTGCGGCTGCTGGTGGGCATCAACCTGGGCCTGGGCCTGCTGACCATTGCCATCGGCGCACTCGGGCCGCTGACGACCTGATCCGCGCCCCTGGCCGGCTGGATTTTTGCTGGGCTACCTGCGCCGGCGTATCAGTTGACCTTCTCCACGCCCGGCTTGAATTCCTCATAGCGGCGCGCCAGTTCCTGGCGCAGCGACTTGCGGATCACGGCGGCGTCGAAGCGGCGCTTTTCTTCCTGCGAGAAGGGGCGCAGCGGCGGCACCGTGATCGGCTTGCGCTGGTCATCCACCGCCACCATCGTGAAGAAGCAACTGTTGACGTGGCGCGTTTCCTGGGTGCGGATGTTCTCGGCCACCACCTTGATGCCGATTTCCATGGACGACTTGCCGGTATGGTTGACGCTGGCCAGGAAGGTCACCAGCTCGCCCACGTGGATGGGCTGGCGGAACATCACCTGGTCCACCGACAGGGTCACCACGTACTGGCCGGCATAGCGGCTGCCGCAAGCATAGGCCACCTGGTCGAGCAGCTTGAGGATGGTGCCGCCGTGCACGTTGCCGGCGAAATTGGCCATGTCCGGGGTCATCAGGACCGTCATGGTGAGTTGGTGAGATGGCAGATCCATGGTGCGTGGCTCTCTCTGTCTGTAGTGTGATGGCGTTGGGTTGATCTTGGTCAGCGGGGTCCGGCCGCGGGCACTCCCCCGAGTGCGCAGGCGACCGGTCGGGGCTCTCGTGGAGGAGCGTCCCGACCGCGGCCGTATTATCGGCCAGCCAGCCCGGCTATGGCAAAAAAACTCGCATTGATGCGGACGATGGCGGCGTTCAGGCCCGTACCACCGGCTCGGCGGCGGCAAAGTGTTCCTCGCAATTGCGGAGGAACTGGCGCACCGAGGCGCTGATGGCTTCGGGCGACCAGCCGGCAATGTGCGGCGTCAAGACCACGTTGGGCAAGCCGATCAGGGAAGCCGGCGGCTTGGGTTCGCCCTCGTAGACATCCAGGCCAGCCCCGGCCAGACGACCCGAGGACAGCGCGGCGGCCAGCGCTTCGGTGTCGACGACACTGCCACGACCGATATTGACCAGATAGCCCTTGGGGCCAAGTTCTTCCAGCACCCGGGCATTGATCAGGTGCAAGGTCTGGGCGCCGCCGGGGGCAGCCACGATCAGGCAATCGGCCCAGCCGGCCAGTTGGGCCACGTCCGAAAAGTAGTGGTAATCGACGTCATCGCGCTTCTTGCGGTTGCAATAGGCGATCTCGGCATCGAAGGCAGCAGCGCGGCGGGCGATCTTCTTGCCGATGTTGCCCATGCCGACGATGCCCACCCGCTTGCCCGCCAGTTGCGGCTGCAAGGGCAGGGTCTCGCGCCAGCCGCCCTCGCGGGTGTAGCGGTCCAGCACGGCAATGTTGCGCAGGATGGCCAGCAGCAGGCCCATGGTGTGATCGGCCACGCAATCCTCGTTGGTACCGGCACCGGTGGCGATCTCGATACCGTGGGCCTGGGCGTGGGCGACGTCGATGTTTTCAAAGCCGGCGCCCAGGGCGCATACCAGTTGCAGGTGCGGCAAGGCGCGCATTTCATCGGCCGTCAGCCCGGTCGAACCATTGGTCAGCACCACCGCCACTTTCTTGGCAGGGCCGGCGATCATCGCATCGCGGCGCGGGCGATCCGGCGCGTAGAGGATGTCGTAGTGGGCGGCGATGGTAGCGGTGCTTTCTTCGGAAAGGTGAATCAAAACGAGTAGAGGCGGTTTCATGGCGGGCCTGGCGAAACGAGGATGAAGAGGGATATGAAGTAAAACGCAATGATCGCCATTCTATGGCGAAACCGGCCATGAGCCGATATCGCATGGCGGCGGTTGTGCTTCTCTCATGCGAATTCCGTGCCACCTGGCGTGAAAAAGCCGGGCACGGGCCCGGCTGATGGGTTCTCAACAGCGCTCTTCAGTGGTGAGTTGCTTTCTCCAGCAGCTCATGGGCGGCCTGGCGCGCGCCCTCCTCGGCCGCTTTTTCATCTCCGAAGGTCTGGTCGGGCAAGACCCGTTGCACCGGAAAGACCGGGTTGCGATGCATGGGATTGGTGGAGTGGCCGAAGATGGCCACCTGCGCCACCCACTCTTCACCGCCGATCAGGCGCACACCAGCATACTCGACTTCATAATCGCCTACTTGTTCGGTTGGCATGATGCTCTCCTCGTGTTTCCTTGCTGACAGCCGAGGCCTGCTTAAACCTGCTTATCAGGCCGCACCGTCCTCGCTGCGTTCGTTCAGATGAGTGATGGCATAGCCCTTCTCACCGATCTGCATGAAGGCATCTTCCGCCTCCAGCGTGAAATGCCGCTTGCCATCGCGCTCGAAGTCCACGTTCTGTTCATGAATCTGCCAATCGGTATTGGTGACTTCATCCGGCAGGGCTTCTTCGTGGGGCAGGACAAGATAGGAAAACAATCCGTCGCCGTCCGGGCGCTTGTACACATCGACTTTCATCCTGGGGCCTCCTGGTCGGGTTGATCAATGGCCATGCCCGGCACCCGGCCAGGCATGGCTTGAAGATGCGACTGGACGACCTGGCATTGGTTCGCAGCGTGGTCGTCAAGAAATGCATAAAGCGTGTTGCACTGTCAGCCTGATCTGACAGAAACGGTCATGCCGCTTGGGGAAGATATGAAGACATGGGTTCAAGATAGCACCGCCCGCGCCNGTATGCCAGCGCGCAGTTCGGCAATCGGAGTGATGACTTGATGTAGCTCATCGGCTCAGTCGACTTGCCGACGCAACCAGGCCAGCGCCCCGTTGAGGCTGCGGAAGTCGGCCAGCGAACGACAGGCAATGTGCGGATGGCGCTCGCGCAACATGCGCGAGAGGGCCGCACCGGGGCCCAGTTCCAGCGCCACGCTCACGCCCCGCTCGGCGCAGGCATCCATGCAGGCCGACCACTGGATGGGCTCGCACAGTTGGCGCAGCAGCAGCGCTTGCGCCTGGGCGCTGTCACTGACGGTGTGTCCCGTGACGCCAGCCAGCAAGGTCAGCACGGGAGAATGCAATGACAGTGCATCGAGGTGCACCGAGAAAGGCGCTACGGCAGCCTGCATCAATGGCGTGTGTGAAGCCAGCCCGACCGGCAAGGCCGAGTTGCGCGCACCCTGCCCCGCCAGCTCGGCGGCGGCCGCTTGCAAGGCCGCATCGGGGCCACCGGCGATGAGCGAGTCCTCACCAGTGACGATGGCCACGAAGCCGCCATGGCGCGCCAGGCAAGCTTGCACGCTAGCGATGGCCACCCCGCTGATGGCCATCAAGCCTTGCTGCGGGTAGGCGCTGGCGGCCTGCGTCATGGCCGCAGCACGCTGCGCGGCCAGCGCGACGGTGTCCTCGGCGGCGATGACACCGGCCACCGCGTAGGCCGACAACTCACCCACGCTATAGCCCGCCACCAGGGTGGGTGCGCCCGCGATGGCGCTCAGCGGTGCACGCAGCGCCTGCCACGCCGCCAGTTGGGCCGCCACGATCAGCGGCTGGGCGTTGCGGTTGGCGTAGCGTTGGGCGGGATCATTGAGCACCTGTCCCAGTGGTGCCTGGAGCTGATCGCTCAATTGACATTGCGTCAAAAAGGCAGCGGCCTGGGCATCCTCGCGCAGCAGGTCGAACATGCCGGCGTGTTGCGCCCCCTGCCCCGGACAGAGAATGGCCAGCCTCATGCTCATCGCGCGTCGGCCTCCAGCAAGCTTGCCTGGTACACCAGGCAAGCCGCCGCCAGCAGGTCGGCCGCACCGCCCGGTGACAGGCGCCGCGCCACGAAGAGTCGATGACAATCCACGGCATCCTCTTGCCAACCGGGGCGAGCCGTACCACCCGCAGCCAGGAAGGCGGCGCTGCGCTCCCGCACCAGCGCGGCACCCTCGGCCCCGCCGCGATGGTAGACATTGGTATCGCTCAATTGCGCCATCAGGGCAAACAGCGTGTCGATCCTGGCGTGATACGCATCGCGCCCCTGTGCCAGCGTGGCCTGCAACTGCGGTAAAGCCACCTCGAAGACGGACGGAAAGCCCAGCGCCGCCTCTTCACGCGCTCCGCCCACGGCATGTCGGGCGGCTACACGCTGGCCATGGCTGTGGGAGCCGCCGGAAATGGCTGCGCTATGGCGTGCCAGCGCATCGCCCCACTGGATCAGCAAGGTGGCACGGACGGTGGCCGGCTGCAAAGGCAAGCGCCGGCCCCGGCAACAAGCCATGGCCGCACACAACATGCCCAGCGCAAAGATGGCGCCACGATGCGTGTTGACGCCCCCCGTGGCGCTCAACATGCGTTCTTCGGCGCGTATCGCCAGGCGTTGCAGGGTGTGGAAGGGCGCGCCCTCCAGCCCGGCAGCGGCAATCTGGAAGAAGTAATGGCGCAGGGCGAACAGACTGCGCAGGAAGGTCTCGGCGGTCATGTCGGCATGACTGCCATTGTCCACGCGCGAGACCAGGCCAGGCTTGGGATAGAGCACCAGTTCCTGGTGCAGGCTGCGCAGCGCCAGCCGGGCTAGCAGGCGACACAATGCCAGGTGCTGGTGCGCCGCATTGTGCTGCAGATGAGGCAAGGGCGGCGCCAGCAGCGCCGGGTGATCGATCAGGCGACGCACGACTGCGGCTCCTCTTGTGGCAGGCTGGCGATCAGGGTCGCGACCCGCTCCAGGGCGACGCCGGCAGCGCGCTTGACCAGCACCCTGCCCTCGCCACCATTGCCCAGGACCGCGACCTGGCGCCACTCCTTCCAGGACACCGCAGCCCCCTCGGGGAACATGACTTCACCATCGAGCGGCAGGAACATCGCCTGCCACGCCAGGAGACGCACGCCGGCTTCCAGCTGGGCCACGCTACGTGGCTGGAACAGCAGGTCGATGTCCGAACTGCTGCGCAGATAGGGCTCGGCAGTGAGCGCCTGCCAGGCCAGCGAACCGAACACGGCCAGCGTGATGCCGGCCCGTGCCATGTGTTGCTGCAATTGGTCCAGACCGCTCTGCCATGCCGGCGGCAAGCCCGACAGATGCGCCGCCACGATGTCGCGCAACAGGAACGGCGCATGACGCGCCACGACTTCTTGCGCCTGCACGCGCAAGGCGATGCGCGGCTTGTTGCCCTGGGCGTCCGGCGGCAGGGCGATACCCACGCAGATCTCATCATGGGCCACATCCCCCTCCAGACGTCGCACGATGACCGGCCAGCGCATCCGCTGCCAGTACGCCAGTGCCGCTGCCTGGCGCGCATCACGGCACTGGGCCTGCAGTCGCACCCAGGCCGACTCGCTCAACCAGAGCAGGTGGTGGCGTGACTGCGCCAGGCAAGACCCGGGCGCAATCATCCGTTGAGCGGTGTGTCGTGCGCCACCGCCTCGATGACCCGCTGCGCCCACTTGCGGCCGCCTCGCTCCAGGCCAATGGCGGCGCGGGTGTCGGCGCTGCGGTCTACCGCCAGCGCCTGCGACAGGGCCTGGGCCAGGTCGCCGTTCCAGATCTCGGCCACGCCGCCCATGCGCAGATAGTTTTCCGGGCCGGGGGCGAACACCGGATTGCTCTTGGCCAGTTCAGTGAGCCGCTCTTGCGGCACCTTGGTGATGCGCGCCATGGCCGGCAAGCCCATGACGCGGATGGTGGCCGCTGGCAAGGCATAGCAGGCATCAGCGATGAGTCCGCTGGTGATGAAGCCGCCCGACAGTGCCTGGTCATACACCAGGCCGACGACACGATGGCCCTGGCGGCGCGCCAGTTCCACGCACTTGCCCAGGTGCGCCATGTAGCTGTTGATGCCCAGCATTTCATCACGGTGGCGCAGGCGCTGGCCTTGCGTATCGACCAGGATCACGATGGGCCGGCCCGGATGCTCACGCACCGTCTGCAGGATCACGCTGGCCTGGGCCAGGGCAATCTCGATGCCGATGGGCGTGTGGCCGGTGGTGCCGACCACGGTGACGGTGCTGCCGTCGACCTGGGCCGTGCCGGAGAGGAAATACTCCTGCTCGGTGATGGCATGACCTTGCGGGAACAGGTCTTGCGCGAGCGCGCGCCAGTCGACCTGGATGGGAGTGACAGTTTGATTCATGGATTCCTCTCAGGCCTTGGCGGCAATGCGCAGGCGCTCGGCCATGGCGGTGAAGGCGCCGGCTTCCAGCATCGGCACCGCTTCCGGCTGGGCCACACCCAGCTCGGCCCAGATGTCCATCGGATCCTCGGCATGGCCGAAGGTGGCGATGCGACGGCGCAGCATGTCCTGTTCGGCTTCCAGCGCGGCCAACGTCAAGGGCACGTCGCCGGCCTGGCCCAGCGCAGCGATGGCAGCGGCGCGGAAGGCCTCGGTGTCATCGCTGACCAATTGCTGGCAGTCTCCGATCAGGTAGCGGTGCTTGCCGCCAGTGGTGCGCCAGACCAGGGCGCGGTCGCGTGAATCGAATTCTTCCACGCCGTTGGCGGTCTCGATCACTTCGGGGCCGGACATGGCCAGCCGTCCTTCTTCGGACATGATGATGGTATTGGCGCAGCGCGCCACGATGCCCATGCCGCCGAAGCAGCCATTGGCGCCGCCGATCAGCACGATCACCGGGATACCGGCGGCGCGTGCCTCCAGCACGGCGCGCATCACCTCGGAGACGGCGATGAGACCGGCGTTGGCTTCATGCAGCCGCACCCCGCCGGTTTCCAGCAGCAGGATCACGCCAGCCGCCTGACGGGCGATGGCGCGCTTGAGCAAGCCCACCAGCTTGGCACCATGCACCTCGCCCACGGCTCCGCCCATGAAACCACCCTCTTGCGCCGCCGCCATCACGGCACGTCCGCCCAGCAAGCCTTCGCCGATGATGACGCCATCGTCAAAGGAGACCGGTGCGTCCAGTTGCCCCAAGTGCGGGCTCACCACACGCTGGGCCGGCGGCAGCAGTTCCTTGAAGCTGCCGGCGTCCAGTACCGCCAGGATGCGCTCGCGCGCCGTGGCTTCCAGATAGCTCGCGCTCATTGGCCCTCCTCCACCATGGCTTCCACCGCCTGGTCCAGACGCAAGCTGACCACGGCGGGCGTGGCGCCCATGTCGTTGATGGAGATGCGGGTATCGGCCAGTTGCCAGCGCTGCTGGAAGTCGGTCATCACCGCTTCCCAGATGGTGCCGAAGCCGCGCGCAGCGGTCTTGACCTCGATGGCGCAGGCACCGTTGAGGGACGCGTTTTCGATCAGCACTTCCAGGTTGCCCGAGCTGACCACACCGACCAGTTCAGGCGCAGCCTTGAGGCGGCGCGAGCCGTGCTCAAAGCGAAAAGTCAAAGTTTCCATAGTGTCGCTTTCATTGCAGATGGCTTACCAGTTGCGGAAGCGCTTGGGTGGGTTGTACAACCCGCCGGAAGCCCGCACCAGGTCTTTCATGTTCTTGGCCGCCAGCAGGTCGCGGGTGGCCATTCGCTTGTCGATGCCCAGATCTTCGGCGCGGCGGATGATGCCGCGGTCGCGCAGGTTTTCCACCATGCGCTTGTCGCGGCCCATGCCCACGGCGGTGTAACCCGCCACGCCGCGGATGGCTTGCTCGCGCTCTTCCTCGGTACGGCACAGCAACAGGTTGGCGATGCCTTCTTCGGTGAGGATGTGGGTGACGTCATCGCCGTAGATCATCACGGGCGGAATCGGCATCTTGGCTTGCTCGCCCAGTTGCCAGGCATCGAGTTTTTCGACGAAGGCCGGCTGCATGTGTTCGCGGAAGGTTTCCACCGTCTGCACCACCAGCTTCTGTCCGCGCGGGATGGTATTGCGGCCGGCACGCGCCTGCTGGCCAGCCTTGAGCCAGGCTTCGCTGGCGTGGCGGCGGCCCCTGGCATCCGCGCCCATGTTGGGGGCGCCGCCAAACCCGGCGATGCGACCCAGCGTGGCCGTGGAAGAATTGCCCTGCAAGTCGATCTGCAAGGTGGAACCGATGAACATGTCGCAGCCATAGTGGCCGGCCGTCTGCGAAAAGGCACGGTTGCTGCGCATGGAACCATCGGGGCCGACGAAGAAGACATCGGGACGGGCGCGGATGTAGTCTTCCATGCCCAATTCGGAGCCGAAGGAATGCCCCGACTCCACAAACCCGGCTTCGATGGCCGGAATAAAGGCCGGATGCGGATTGAGCGCCCAGTGTTGCAAGTTCTTGCCGCGCAGACCCAGCGATTCGGCATAGGTCGGCAGGATCAGCTCGATGGCGGCGGTATCGAAACCGATGCCATGGTTCAGCCGCTGCACGCCGTATTCGGCATAGATGCCCTTGATGGCCATCATCGCCATCAAGACCTGGATCTCGGAAATCTGCGCCGGATCGCGCGTGAACAGCGGCTCGATGTAATGCGGCGTGGGCGCCTTGATGGCGAAGCTCACCCAATCCGCAGGGATATCCACGCGTGGCAGCTCATCGACAATTTCGTTCACCTGCGCAATCACGATGCCGCTGGAGAAGGCCGTGGCTTCGGCAATGGCGGGCGTATCTTCAGTATTGGGCCCGGTATAGAGGTTGCCGTGGCGGTCGGCCGCCTGTGCCGCCACCAGCGCCACGCGCGGGGTCAGGTCGACGAAGTAGCGCCCGAACAGTTCCAGGTAGGTATGGATGGCGCCGATGTTAAGCTTGCCGGCCGAGGCCAGCTTGGCCAGGCGGCCGGCTTGCGGGCCGGAGAAGGAAAAGTCCAGCCGATCAGCGATGCCCTTCTCGAACACGTCCAGATGTTCCGGCAAGGCCAGCACCGAGAACAGCATGTGCAAGCCGTTCACCCGTGCCGGGTCGAGCGCGGCCAGACCCTTGGCCAGGAAATCGGCCTGCTTCTGGTTGTTGCCCTCGACACAGACACGGTCACCGTTTTCCAGCACCGCATACAGGAGTTCACCCAGTTGATCGGCGGGCGCAATCTTGCCCTGCAACTGACTTCCCAATGCGGCGGTGGCGCGCGCCAGCCGCTGTTCACGGTTCTTCTGGCGCGCATTCCACACGCGTTCGCTACTACTCATTTACTTGGCTCCCATCAACAGGTCAGGCAATACGGTCGCGATGCCCGGGAACATGCACAAGAGCAGGACCGCGAGAAACATCAGCGCCAGGAAAGGAATCGTACCCTTGATGACATCGCCCAAGGCGATATCGGGTGCGATGTTCTTGATCACAAACAGATTCAGCCCCACCGGGGGGTGGATCAGGCCCATCTCCATGACCACGGTCATGACGATGCCGAACCAGATCAGATCGAAGCCGGCGGCTTTCAACGGCGGCAGGATGATGGGCGCGGTCATCAGGATGATCGACACCGGTGGCAGAAAGAAGCCCAGCACGATCACCATGGCCAGGATCACCGCCAGCAGCAGCCACTTCGACAGGTGCAGGTCGACCACCCACTGCGCCGCCGACTGGCTGATGTGCAGATAGCTCATCACGTAGGAATACAGCAGCGACATGCCAATGATGAGCAAGAGCATCCCCGATTCCTTGATGGTGGAACTGAGGAATGGCGCGATCTCTTTCGGCTTGTAGATGCGATAAACCACCGCAATCAACACCAGCGCCAGCAGCGCGCCCAGGCCGGCGGTCTCGGAAGGCGTGGCCAGGCCACCATAGAGCGCCACCATCACCCCGATCAAGAGGATCAGGAAAGGCAGCACGCGCGGCAGCATTTCCACCTTCTGCGCCAGCGTGAAATGCTCATCATCCAGGTAGGCCGACTTGGCGCCGCCTGCGGTATAGACCGCGTGCGCCAGCTTGTACTCCTTGCGCGCACGGAAGACGGCATAGCCGGCAAACAGGATCACCAGCAGCACACCCGGCCCGATACCGGCCAGGAACAGGCGTCCCAGCGACTGTTCCGCGGCCACTGCATACAGGATCATGGTGATCGAAGGCGGCAGCAGGATGCCCAGGGTGCCGCCGGCGGCGATGATGCCCGCTGCAAACCCGGGCGAGTAACCGCGTCGACGCATCTCGGGAATGCCGGCCGAACCGATGGCCGAGCAAGTCGCAGGAGAGGAACCGGCCATGGCCGCAAACAGCGCGCAGGCAAACACGTTGGCGATGCCCAGGCCGCCCGGCACCTTGTTCAGCCAGGCGTGGATGGCCGAATACAAGTCCTTGCCGGCAGGCGACTTGCCGATGGCCGCCCCCTTCAGGATGAACAGCGGAATGGACAGCAGCGTGATGGAAGCGATTTCCTCGTAGACGTTCTGCGTAATGGTATCGAGCGACGATTCCGGCATGAAGAAATACATGAAGCCAGTGGCCACCACGCCCAGCGCGAAGGCAATCGGCATTCCCGAACACATCACCAGGATGGTGACCACGCCATAGAGCACACCCAGGGTCAGCGGACTCATTGCGCACCTCCGGCTTGCGGCGCGGGAACGGTGCCAGTGATGCGGACCAGCACCTGTACCAGCAATTGCAAGGTCAGCATGGTCATGCCCAGCGCCATCAGCGAATACGGAATCCACAGCGGCGGCGCGAAGGTCGAGGAAGTGGTCTGCCCTTCCACCCAGGCTTCATGGAACAAGGCCCAGGATTTCCAGGTGAAGAAGGCGCAGAACAGCAAGGACACCACATCCACGATGAACATGCGCACCTGGTTGGCCAGCGGCGAGAGCAAGCCTGCCAGCGCCTCGATGCCGATATGGCCGCGCAGCGACTGCACATAGGCCGAGCACAGGAAGATCACCCCCACCAGCATGAAGACCGAAGCTTCATCCTGCCAGTCGGTGGGCTGATGGAAGAAGTAACGCACCACCACCGAATAGGTGAGGATGCAAGAGGTGACCAGTAGCGCAATCATCCCCAGCAACACCGCCACCCGATGATAAGCCCGCAGGAAGGCCGCCAGCCACGCCACCGGCGCGCTGGCCGGAACGACCGGGCGCGCCGCCGCCGCGCCAGGCATCTCGAAACCGTGGCTCATAGGGTCTTCTCCGCCAGGGCCAGCAGCTTGGCGCAACTGGCAT
>NZ_BADI01000027.1:0-2022 GCF_000333555.1 Herbaspirillum sp. B65
CTCGGCCCTGCTGCACAGGAACAAATCCTGGCCTATCGTTACGAAGGCCAGCGCTTCGACTGCGGCTCCAAGCTCGGTTACCTGAAAGCCGCCGTGGCCATGGGCTTCAAGCACAAGGAAGTGGGTAGCGGTTTCGCCCAGTTCCTGCAGGAGTTCACCCGCCAGCACGACCTGGCGCAAGCCGCCCAGCCCAAGGGCCCGGCCACCGTCACTCCCTTCAAGCCGGCCGCTGGCAACCAGCCTGCCAGCGCCGCCACCACCGACCAGCAGCCAGCAGTCGCCCGTAGTGTCATGTAAGTCCCCGGTAGAGAGCGTTGTTGATTGCAGTCCGACTTCAGAGTCGGGCTGCTTTTTTTTCGTGGGTACGTTGCGTATAAATTGTTTTGACCTTTGTCACAGAGTTTTAACCTGGACTTGTTAGCATCGCGGCCATGAATCTGGAGAAGTTCATTTCGCCCGGGACGAAGTAGTTCGCCGCAAACGGTCAGGCCACGCAGCTTGTGGTCATCGCACGCCACTTGTAAACGTTTGCAGATCAAAAAAGCAGGATAAAATCGTTACCAATTGTCGGGACCGATTGCGGCAAAGGCGCAAAAAATATATATTGTTTATATTAATTTTCACAGGAGCGTTCATGGCCACCAGAGTTCAAGCTGCAGCAGTACCGACCGAAAAGAAGAAACCCGTCGCCAAGGCGGCAGCACCCAAGCCCGCCGTGGTGAAGAAGCCCGCAGCAAAACCGGCCGCCCGCCCGGCTCCCAAGGCAGCAGCACCGGCCAAGCCGGCCCCGGCTGCGGCAGCCGCTCCCAAGCTGGAAAAGAAGGTCGAGAGGGCCGACNAGCCGGCCAAGATCGAAAAGGTGGAGAAGGTAGAAAAGGTAGAAAAAGCCCCCAAGGCCAAGAAGGTCAAGCAGGTGCGCGACAGCTTCACCATGCCCGAGAACGAATACGCAGTGCTGGCCCAGGTCAAGAAGTCCTGCCTGAAGGCCGGTGTCGAGATCAAGAAGAGCGACCTGCTGCGCATCGGCGTGTCGCTGATCAAGAACCTGAAGATCGCTGAACTCAAGGACATCCTCGGCAGCCTGACCCCGCTGAAGGTCGGTCGCCCCAAGAAGTAAGCCAGAAGTAATCCGTCAGGAAAGCTGATTGCCTATGCCGCCCGGTTCCGTCCGGGCGGCATTGTTTTTGGGATTCTCAAAAATTCAGTTCCCATTCGCAGGCCTGACCGACCTCGATGACACCGCCCTCCCCGCCGATGATGATGGCGTTCTGACCAAAGGTGAGACCACCGTCCACCCGCGGGTTGGCGCGGTAGGTGGCCAAGGTCGCCAGCGGTTCGTCCGGCCATTGCGCATCGCGCAAGCCGGTGCGCTGGTCGATGCCGGGAATGGGGCAACGGGCGCAGGGCTTGACCAGCTTCAACTGCACCGCCTGCTCGCCGGCGCCGATGCTTACGGTATCGATGTAATCCTCTTCATAGGCTTCCAGTCCACTGATGACCAGGTTGGGACGAAAGCGCTCCATCCCCAGGAGCGGCGCGCCCTTGGCCAGCAGACGGGCATTCAAGTCATCCAGCGAAGACTGGCCGATCACCAGCAGCGGATAGCCATCCGAAAACTGCGTGCTGGCGCGGTAATCCCCGGTCCAGCGTGTGCTGCAAGCGCGCGTGATGGTCGGATTGAAGCGCACCAGGCGCACTGCATCGTGCAGGTAATCCGATAGCCAGATGCGCGCCTGCTCGCCCTGGTCGAGCGCTTCGAGCGGGCTGTTCCACACCTGCACCGCCAGGGTGGCACCATCCTGGCCGGCGGCGGCCAGTCGCAGGGCTGCCATGCCCGGCGCGCGCAGGACCAGGGCGTCCTCTTCGAAGGCTGGCGTGATGCAGGCCATGCGTGGATGGCTGCGCTGGCTCAGGAACTGGCCCTGGCGGTCCACCACCATCCAGTGGCGGTCCAGCGCCAGACCCAGCGGCCCGATCTCGGCGCGCGCCAGCGACAGGCCACCGCAGGACTGATGGGATGAA
>NZ_BADI01000026.1:0-5881 GCF_000333555.1 Herbaspirillum sp. B65
CAGGTTGGTCTGGTAGGCGATGTCGTCGATCACCCCGACCTGGCGCGCGATGCCGCGCATGGCCGCCACCGTGGTCTGCACCGCCGCGCCGCTCTTGTCGGCATCGGCCGCTGCTGCCACGGCGATCTGGTCGGTGCGGCGGGCGTGTTCGCCGGTCTGCTGGATGGCCTGGCTCATGTTGGCGATGGCACTGTGGACTTCTTCCACCGCCGCCGCCTGTTCGCTGGAGGCCTCCGCCAAGTCGTGCGCGGTGGCGTTGAGCTGGCGCGAGGAGTGCTCCAGCGCCTGGGTCGACAGCGTCACGGCGTGCATGATCTCGGTGAGCCGCTCGCGCATGGTGTGCATGGCATAGAGCAGGCTGCCACGGTCACGGCGGCGCAGTTGCACGGTCACGCCCAGGTTGCCCTCGGCGATCTGGCGCACGATGTGGGCCGCGTAGTCGGGTTCGCCACCGAGCTGGCGGCGCAGGCTGCAGATGATCCACAGGGCGATGACAAAACCCACCGCCAGTGCCAGGCCGGCGATCTGCAGGTTGTGGCGGCGCAGGGTGGCGTATTCCTCCAGGGCGGACTGGTAGGAGTCATGGGTCAGGCTTTCCTGCAACTGCCCCAGCCTGGCCAGTTCGGTGGCCAGTGAGGCCAGGCGTGGGGTCAACTGGGTCCAGCTCTGGTTGGCTTGCAATAGCTGGGTGGTGGCAATCAGTTCGATGACCTGATTGCGCTCTTGCAGGTAGGTTTTCCAGCTTTGTTCGAAGCGCTCGGCTTGGGCTTGTTCCTCCGGGCTCAGGCGGGTGGCGCGGTAGGCTTGCCAGGCTTGTTCGAAACTGGCGTCCAGGCCCTTGAGGCGGCCCAGCCACTGCTGGATCTGTTCCTGGGCGCTGGCCCCATCGGGGCCGGGGGCGGTCGGTACGTTGGCCAGCATCAGGGCGCGTCCCATGACGTCGCGGTTGGTGTAGAGCGCATCGCGCACCCGGGCGATATGGACCAGGGCCATGGTCCGGTCTTCATAGACATAGCGCAGCTTGTCGTTGCTGGACGCCATGCCCAGCATGTCGCGCCAGGCCAGCAAAAGCACGCTGGCGCACATTACCGCTACCAGGAGCGCCAGGCGAGCGGTAACCGTCAGTTTTCGTTGCACGATATTTTCCTTGTGAGTGCGGACGGAAAGAAGGGGAATGGTGAGGGTTCCTTCAGTCCAGCACAGAATATAGCGAATCTTGTTGCTATGCAGAATGAAGAATAGAGCAGTTTGCGTCCCTGTTTCCTGAAGCTATGTGGTTTCCCACAATACCGGCCCGGGATCGGCTGAGAGATACTTGCGGCCGAACCGGGGAGGGGGAGTTCTCCCGGACAGAAAATAATCAACTGGCCCGAACGGACGACGATCCGATAACGGCTGGCGGCAGGTCTGGCTGGACCTGCCGGTCATCCACGCTTAAGGAGAAAGCACCATGTCGGCGCAAAAACCGCCCCTTTACAAGTCGCTGTATTTCCAGGTCCTGTGTGCCATCGTGATCGGCATCCTGCTGGGCCACTTCTATCCTTCCACGGGGGAAGCCATGAAGCCGCTGGGTGATGGCTTCGTCAAGCTGATCAAGATGATCATCGCGCCGGTCATCTTCTGTACCGTCGTCATCGGTATCGCCGGCATGGAAGATATGAAGAAGGTCGGCAAGACCGGCGGCCTGGCCTTGCTGTATTTCGAAGTGGTCAGTACCGTGGCCCTGCTCATCGGCCTGTTGCTGGTGAACTTCCTCAAGCCTGGCGTGGGCATGAACGTTGATCCGGCAGCGCTGGATACCAAGAGCATTGCCGCCTACACTGCCCCCGGCAAGCTGGGTTCGGTGACCGACTTCATCATGAGCATCATCCCCAGCAGCATGTTCGACGCCTTTGCCAAGGGTGACGTGCTGCAGGTGCTGCTGGTGGCGGTGCTGTTTGGCTTCGCGCTGCACAAGTTCGGCGGCCGCGGCACGCTGGTGTTCGACTTCATCGAGAAGATCTCGCACGTGCTGTTCTCGGTGGTGGGCGCAATCATGAAGGTGGCCCCGATCGGCGCCTTCGGTGCGATGTCCTTCACCATCGGCAAATACGGCGTGGGTTCGCTGTTCTCGCTGGCCAAGTTGATGGGTACCTTCTACCTGACCTGCCTGCTGTTCATCTTCGTGGTGCTGGGCATCATCACCCGTCTGCACGGCTTCTCGATCTGGAAGTTCGTCAAGTACATCAAGGAAGAACTGTTGATCGTGCTGGGCACTTCCTCCTCGGAATCGGTGCTGCCGCGCATGTTGGCCAAGATGGAAAACGCCGGTGCCAAGAAGACCGTGGTGGGTCTGGTGATCCCCGACGGTTACTCCTTCAACCTGGACGGCACCGCCATCTACCTGACCATGGCGGCCGTGTTCATCGCCCAGGCCACCAACACCCCCATGACTTCGTGCAGGAACTGACGCTCTTGGGCGTGCTGCTGTTGACCTCCAAGGGCGCGGCTGGCATCACCGGTTCCGGCTTCATCGTGCTGGCCGCCACGCTCTCGGCGGTGGGCCACGTACCGGTCGCCGGCCTGGCGCTGATCCTGGGGATCGACCGCTTCATGTCCGAAGCCCGTGCCCTGACCAATACCATCGGCAACGGCGTGGCCACGCTGGTGGTGGCCAAGTGGAGTGGCGAACTGGATAGCGAGCGCCTGACCAAGGTCTTGAACAACGAGACCGTGGAAGACGCGCAGGCACCGGAAGCCGTGCTGGATCGCACCGAAGCCAAGATGCATCACTAAGCAGACCGCGGGAGCTCACTCCCGCCCCGTCTGCCTGATCGGCCCCATCCTCGCGTCATTGCTGGCGCGACGATGGGGCCGATGTCTTTCTGCAAGCCTGGATCGTTCCCATCACGGTCTGGATAGATCCCGTCATGGCTTGTGGGCAGATCAGAGTATGGCGCGATAGGTAGAAAGTGCCTTGGCGGTTTGTACCAGGCCTTGACGCAGCAGGATTTCCAGGTAGTGATCCACATCCACTGCGGGCTTCTTCAACTGCGCACGCTGCCGCTGGGCAGCGGCTGCGACGGCCGCCGGATCCAGATCGAGCAGATTATGGGCGAACTCATCCGGGTGCTGTGCTTCGATACCATAGGGGATCAGTGCTTGAGCAGGAAAGTCCCGTTCGTTGAAGGTCACGATCACGCTAGCTCCACAGCGAATAGCTGTTGCTAGCACGTGGCGATCGTCCGGATCGGGAAGGGTTAGCCCTGGTATCAGGGTCTCGTAGCCTTCCACCAGGCTATCGGGAATGGCACGATCCATCAGGGCCGAGGTACGATCCAGTTGCGCCGGGTTGAGATCGGGGCGATTGATCAGCAGGTTGCGTTTCCACTCATCGTGGATCGCTTGACTCCAGCGCGCCCGAAAGCATCCGGACAAGCCCAGCCACATCAGGAAGTCTCGCAATGGAGCCGGATAGAGGACACAGGCATCGTAGACGACCGTGAAAGGCGAATGCCTCATTCGTATCCCATACCCAATTCCTGCGCCTGCTGAGCCAGTTCTGCCATGGCCTCGGCGCTGGCACGGTCCCGTGCTTCCTTGTACTGCATCAGGTCGGCAAACCTCACTCGACGGTGTTTTCCGGCCCGATGAAAGGCCAGTGCGCCGTCTTCGAGCAATTTGACCAAATGCGGTCGTGAAACGTTGAGCAGATCGGCGGCCTCCTGGCTAGTCAGTTCGGCATGGACCGGGACGACCTTCACTGCATTGCCATCGGCCAGTTCGGCCAGGATGTCCACCAGCAAGCGCAATGCCGAGGTGGGCAGCTCCACTGTATGAGCGCGGTTGTGTTCGTCGAAGATCTGGATGCGCTGGGTGTCGAGTCGGGAGCTCAAATAAGCAGCCAAGGCGCGTTGACCCTGTACGGCCAAGGCGACCTCTTTGGCGGCAGGCAAACTGATTTTGGATGGGGCGTGGGTGTTCATGGCAGGCTCCGGGAGGGCGATTGCCAAGAATATTATTCGAAACAATCGAAAATCGCAATAATCGAAAGCCGGCTGCTTCCGCTTGAGCCCCTCTACTGCCGCACCGCCTCCATCAGGAAATCAACAAACGCCCGCACCCGCGCCGAGAGATGCCGGTTGTGCGGATAGAGGATGGAAAAACGCCGGGTACGATGGCCGGCCGCCTGCAGTACTTCCACCAGTTCGCCGCGCTGCACGGCGGCCTGGGCGATGAAGTGATAGATCTGGAACAGTCCGCCGCCGGCAATGGCCCAGTTGACGCAGCCCAGCACGTCATCGTGGATGCGCTGGCGGCTCTTGAAATGGAAGTCCATGTCGCGTCCTTGGGCATCCTTGAAGATCCAAGGCATGGCACGCCCGGTGCTGGGCAGGATGAACTGGATGCAGTCGTGCTGTTGCAGCTCGGTCACGCTGTGCGGCGTGCCGCGCCGCTGCAGGTAGGCCGGGGCGGCAAAGACGCCCAGCGTGGCGTCTTCCAGCGGGTGGGCGATGAGCCGCGAATCCTGCGGGATGCCCAGGCGGATGGCCAAGTCATAGCCTTCCTCGACGAAATCGATGACGCGGTTGGCAATGCTGACTTCCAGCTCGATCTGCGGATAGCGGGCCTGGAAACGCGGCAGCAGGGGCAACAGCCGGTAGTGCGCATAGGGTGTGCCCACGCTGATGCGCAACAGGCCGCTGGGGACTTTTTGCTGGCCGGTCAGGAAGCGCTCGGCTTCGGCGATCTGTTCCAGCGCCTGGCGGCATTGCTCGTGGTAGAGCTGGCCTTCGCGGGTGAGCCGGATCTGGCGCGTGGTGCGGGCAAACAAGCGCACCCCCAGGCGCGTTTCCAGGCGGCTGATGGAGCGGCTTACCGAGGCGGGCGTGACCCCCAGCGCTTCGGCGGCAGCGGTGAAGCTGCCCAGTTCGGCGGCCTTGCAGAAGAGTTCGATACTGCCTAGCTGGACGGGGTCGAAGCTGCGCATTTGTTCAATGATGTAATGAATGAATTGACTGGTGGCTAGTTTATCTTCGTTGCGGGAGGCAATAAAGTGGCGTCCATGCTGGCAATGCATTTTTGTGCAGTTGCCGCCTCCCCCTGATGAAGAAAGGAACAGCATGAAGACCCCCAATATCCTGATGATCGTCACCTCCAGCAGCCGCATGGGCGACACCGACAAGCCCACCGGCCTGTGGGCCGAGGAACTGGCGGCGCCTTATTACGCGCTGGTCGATGCCGGCGCCTCGGTGGTGATCGCTTCGACCGCTGGTGGCCGTGCGCCCATCGATCCGGGCAGCGTCAAGGCCCAGGGCCAGAACGATGCCATCGTCGAACGCATGTTGGCCGATGCCGAGCTGCAGCAGCGCATCGCCCAGACCTTGCCGCTGGGGCAGGTCAAGGTCGATGCGTTTGATGCCGTGTTCTTCCCCGGCGGCCACGGCACCATGTGGGACTTGCCCACCGATGCCAATGTGAAGGCGACCGTGGAGGCCGCCTTTGGCGCCGGCAAGTACATTGCTTCAGTCTGCCATGGAGCCGCTGGTCTGGTCTCGGCCGTGCGCGCCGATGGCAAGCCGATGGTGGCGGGCAAGCGTGTCAATTCCTTCACTGATGCCGAAGAGCGCGAAGTGGGACTGGCCGAGGTGGTGCCGTTCCTGCTGGAGAGTCGTCTGCGCGAGCTGGGCGGGATCTTCGAAGGAGCCGATAACTGGCAGGTGTTCGCAGTGCGCGATGGTCAGTTGATCACCGGNCAGAACCCGCAATCCTCGGAGCGGGTGGCGCAGGTGCTGCTGGNAGCGCTGGGCATGGCGGCTTGATCGTCCAGTCTCGGTCGCCTGCNNGGCAACAGGCCTGTCCAGCATATGGACGGCCCTTAGTTTTTTCGGTGCCGATGATG
>NZ_BADI01000025.1:0-6323 GCF_000333555.1 Herbaspirillum sp. B65
AGCTGGCCGAAGTCAAGGTCACGGGCGCCGATGGCGTCACCCGTCGCCTGCCGCTGGACATGCTGCTGGTGTTCTTCGGCCTGTCGCCCAAGCTGGGCCCGATCGCCGAATGGGCCTNGGAGATCGAACGCAAGCAACTGAAGGTGATGGATACCGAAAAGTTCGAGACCAACGTCCCGGGCATCTTCGCCGTGGGCGACATCAACACCTATCCGGGCAAGAAGAAGCTGATCCTGTCGGGCTTCCACGAAGCCGCGCTGGCCGCCTTCGGTGCTGCGCCCTACATCTTCCCGGAAAAGAAGATCCACATGCAGTACACCACCACCTCGCCCAAGCTGCACAAGATCCTGGGCGTGGAAAGCCCGGTCTTCGACTAAAAACCAGCCGCAAGATCCGGCACCCCGCTGCAAGCGGCTTGCAAAGCCCCCGTCCGGTACGGGGGCTTTTTGTTTATGAAAGTTTCTGCAGGAACTTGTGGGCTAGGCGCCACCGGTCTGCCACGCCAACAGCCGCTCAGCCAAAGCGTGCTATGCTATTGCGTCGCAACAAGGAAAAAGTTGACAAACTGGACACAATATGAAGTTTGTCAGCCGATGATCGTCGCCAAACGTTTGTGGCACATGCTTGCTGCGCACCTGGTCCGGGCCCTTCGCCTGGACGGGCAGGCCAGCCGGTGCTTGTATAAAGGTCAGCTATGCTTTATCAACTGCATGAACTCAATCGCGCGTTTCTGAATCCGATGATGCAATGGGCCGAGACTTCGGCCAAACTGTTCTCGGACCCGGTTTCCCCGCTCGCCCACACCCCCTTCTCGCAGCGTATCGCCGCCGGCTACGAGTTGCTCTATCGCCTCTCCAAGGAATACGAAAAGCCGCAGTTCAACATCGGCGAAGTGCCAGTCGAGGGCAAGCCGGTCGGCATCAGCGAGGAAGTGGTCGAGACCAAGCCCTTCTGCCGCCTGATCCATTTCAAGAAAGACCTGTCGGCCCGCCAGAGCGCCGCGCTCAAGCAGCCCACCGTGCTGGTGGTGGCGCCCCTGTCCGGCCACCATTCCACCCTGCTGCGCGAGACCGTCAGGGCGCTGTTGCAGGAACATGACGTTTTCATCACCGACTGGACCGATGCACGCATGGTGCCGGTCGAACAGGGTGAGTTCCACCTGCACGATTATGTCTATTACGTGCAGGACTTCATCCGCACCCTGGGCCCGGACGTGCACGTGATCTCGGTCTGCCAGCCCACCGTGCCGGTGCTGGCGGCCATTGCGCTCATGGCCAGCGCCAACGATCCCAAGCTGCCCAAGAGCATGACCATGATGGGTGGCCCCATCGATGCCCGCAAGTCGCCCACGGCGGTCAATGACCTGGCTACCGAAAAGCCCTTCTCCTGGTTCGAGAACACGGTGATCTACAGCGTGCCGGCCAATTACCCGGGCTTTGGCCGCAAGGTCTATCCGGGCTTCCTGCAACATGCCGGCTTCGTGGCCATGAACCCGCGCCGCCATGCCCAGAGCCACTGGGACTTCTACATGCATCTGCGCAATGGCGACGATGCCTCGGCCGAAGACCATCGCAAGTTCTACGATGAGTACAACGCCGTGCTGGACATGCCGGCCGAGTTCTACCTGGAGACCATCAAGGTGGTGTTCCAGGACTTCGACCTGGCCCGTGGCACCTGGGAAATCGAAGGCAAGCTGGTGCGTCCGCAGGACATCAAGTCGGTCGCGCTGTTTACCATCGAAGGCGAACTGGACGACATCTCCGGCTCCGGCCAGACCCAGGCGGCGCAGGAACTGTGCAGCAGCATCCCGAAGGCCCGCAAGCAGCATTTCACGGTGCCCAAGGCTGGCCACTATGGCATCTTCTCGGGCCGTCGCTGGCGCGAGATCGTCTGCCCCAAGATTGGCGAATTCATCCGCGCCAACGCCTGAGCAGATCACGCTATACCGGCAACGGCGCCCCGTTCCGACGGCGGCGCCGTTTTGCTTTGCGCACGCGAAATGACTTCAACGCAGTTTGGCCGGATAATAGCGCCCTTGTTCCGTTGAACCGTCTGATCGTCCAACCGCCGTGCCGCCATCCGCCACCACCGCCCCGACCACCCTCTCCCTGGCCGACCGCCTCGAAGACCTGCTGCCGCAGACCCAATGTACCAAGTGCGGCTATGCGGCCTGCCGCCCCTACGCCGAAGCCATGGCCGAAGGTCGCGCCTCCCACAACCAGTGCCCACCCGGCGGTGCCGAGGGCGTAGCGCGGCTGGCGCAGCTGCTGGGCCAGCCGGTGATCCCCTTGAATCCTGTCCACGGCAGCGAACAGCCGCGTCGCCTGGCCGTCATCGATGAGCAAGTCTGCATCGGTTGCACGCTCTGCATCCAGGCTTGCCCGGTCGATGCCATCGCCGGCGCGGCCAAGCAGATGCATACCGTCATCGATGCGCTCTGCAGCGGTTGCGACCTGTGTGTGGCGCCCTGCCCGGTCGATTGCATCAGCATGGTGGAGGCCACGCCCGGCCGCACCGGCTGGCAAGCCTGGAGCCAGGAGCAGGCTGATGCCGCGCGTCGGCGCTACCAATGGCGCACGCTGCGCCTGCGCCGCGACAAGGAAGAAAACGATGCGCGCCTGGCCGCCAAGGCGGCGGCCAAGTTGCAGGAAGTGGAAGCGGCCGCAGCCGGCACGCCTGAAGAACAGGCCGAACTGGCCCGCAAGAAAGCCATCATCCAGGCCGCCATGGAACGCTCGCGCCTGAAGAAGCTGCAAGCCGAACAAGCCGCAAAGAGCGGCAACGCCACCGACACCCCACGCCCATGAACCCGACCAAACGCCGCGAAATCTTCGAGCGCCTGCGCCAGGCCAATCCCACCCCGACCACCGAGCTGGAATACACCACCCCCTTCGAGCTGCTGATCGCCGTGCTGCTCTCGGCCCAGGCCACCGATGTGTCGGTCAACAAGGCCACGCGCAAGCTCTACCCGGTGGCCAATACCCCGGCTGCGATCTACCAGTTGGGGGTGGAGCAGTTGATGCCCTACATCCAGACCATCGGCCTGTACCGCACCAAGGCCAAGAACGTCATCGAAACCTGCCGCATCCTGATCGAGCAGCACGGCGGCGAGGTACCGGAGTCGCGCGAGGCGCTGGAAGCCTTGCCCGGCGTGGGCCGCAAGACCGCCAACGTGGTCTTGAATACCGCCTTCGGCCATCCCACCATTGCGGTGGATACCCACATCTTCCGCGTCTCCAACCGCACTGGACTGGCACCGGGCAAGGACGTCGATGAAGTCGAACGCAAGCTCATCAAGTTCGTCGCCCCCGAGTTCCGCCAGGATGCGCACCATTGGCTGATCCTGCACGGTCGCTATACCTGCATTGCGCGCAAGCCACAGTGCTGGAACTGCATCATTGCCGACCTGTGCGAATTCAAGCAGAAGACGCCGCTGCCGGCCAAGGGCGTGTAAAAGCCCCCTAGCGCGGCAGGCCGTGCAGGCGCGTCACTGCGACCCAGCGCTGGTCCTTGACTTCATACATCGTAAAGCTGGGATTGAGCAGATCCCCCTCTTGGTTGAAGGCGACCGGCCCACTGATGCCCTCGAAGCGCAGGCGGTGCATGGCGCGGGCCACCGCATCTGGATCAGTGCTGCCGGCCTGGCGCAGGCCTTCAATGATGGCCTGTGCCGCTTCATAGGCAAATACAGAGTAAAGGTCGATGTTGGAATCGAAGCCCTCGCTGTAACGCTGGCGGAAACTCTTCCACCCCGGCATCTTGTCTTCCGGTGGTCCCGGCTCCAGCACCAGGGTGCCATTGGCATCGACACCTGTTCCCATCAGGAAAGGCAGGCCAACCGTGCCCGCCGCGGCCATGAACCGGGCCTCCAGTTTCAAACGTCGGATCGACTTGACCAGCACCGCTGCCTGCCAGTCCAGCCCGCCAAAGAAGATCAGGTCCGGCGCCTGCTTGCGTGCCTGCAGCAACGGCGCGTTGAAGTCAGAGGTCTTATCACTGACCGAATAACGGCCCACCACCTGCGCCCCCTGAGCCTGGATTTCTTGCGCAAACTGCTCGGCCAGCCCCTGGCCGAAGGGGGTACGGTCATCGATGGTGACCACGGTGCGTACCCCCAGCTTGCCCACGGCGTACTGGGCCGACCAGCGTCCCATGCTTTCGTTGTTGGGGATGGTGCGGAAGATGCGCGGATAGGACAGCGCAGTGAGCTTGCGACTCATGGCTGAGGGCGTCACCTGGATCACCCCGGCGGCGTGATAGACGGGCGCAGCCACCAGACTGGTACCGCTGGTCCAGTGTCCCACCACGGCCAGGACGTGCTGGCTGGCCAGATAGCGGGCTACATACTCGGCCGTGACCGGGTCGGCGCGATCATCCTGGGAAAGCAGCTTGAGCCGGTACACCTTGCCGGCAATGCGCAGGCCACGCCGGTTGACTTCATCGATGGCCAGTTGCGCCCCGTTACGCATACTGCGCCCCACTCCCATGTTGGGGCCGCTCAAGGGACCGGCAAAGCCGATGAGCAGGGTCGCATCATCAACCTGCACATCCTCGTTAGCAGCGGATGGCGTATTGGCCGGGGCCACCCGGCACCGTGCGCAGCCAGGGCCAGCAGGGACAATGCCCACACCGCTGCCCGGCACAGCGACCACAAGCGTTGGCGGCGCGCAGGCGGAGGCGGAGTTCCAACAACACCCATGCACTATCCCTTCTCGATGCCCGGCTTGAATCCCCCCCACACACCACGCAGAGGCGGTGTCGCCGGGTTTTGTTTTGTTGGATGGATTATTCTGATGCTTGTCTGCTGGAAAGAATATTACTTCATCTGCGTGCAGGACGTCGGCGCCCGCTGCGGCCCACCTGAAGATGCACGCAGACCAGCGTAAAATAGCGCTTTGCCACCGATTTGCACCGCACCATGTTCACCCCGTCCCAGCACGATGTCCGCCGCTTCTTCTGCGAAGCCTACCGCAAGCACCAGGGCAACCTGGTGCTGACGCCCCTGGAGGCCATCGCCCGCGACTGGATCCTGCAGCACCCGGAATACCACGATGCGTTGCGCGACGTCGAGCAAGCGCTGGCCGCCGACTATTCGGTGGAACAGGGGCGCAGCAATCCCTTCCTGCATCTGTCGATGCACCTGTCGATCACGGAACAGATCTCCATCGACCAGCCGCCCGGCATCCGCGGCGCTTTCCAGTTGCTGGCGCAGCGCCGCGGCTCGGAACACGAGGCCCATCACGAGATCATGGAAGCCCTGGGAGAGATGATCTGGAATGCCCAGCGCAACGGCTTGCCGCCGGATGGGGCGGCTTATATCGAGAATATCAAGCGGCGCGCGCAGGGATAATCCCGGCTGGTACGGAAAAAACCACGCCTTCATCCTGCAATGGCGTGGCTTTGCTTCATCCAGAACCGGCCTTACTTGCGCACCACCAGCGTCCCCGGCAGGCTGTGCAGATAAGCGGCGATGTCGTTGATGTCGCGATCCGACAGCGGCTTGGCATTGGGCGACATGACGGCATTGTTGCGACCGTTCATGGCGCTGTCGCCGCGCCGGTAAGCGGTCAGGGCGTGCTTGAGGTAGTCCGCGTGCTGGCCGGCCAGCTTGGGCGTGCCGGGGTCGGTAGGCGAGTTGTAGTCCTTGCCGTGGCAGGAAGCGCAGTTGTACTTCTCCAGCTGGGCGCGGCCATTGGCCAGGTCGGCCGCACCGGCCACCTGCGCCAGCAAGGCTGTGGCAGCCAGCAGCGCGAAGGCAATCAGGTTGTTCTTCATTGCGTGGCTCCCCCTTACTTCTGCTGCGAATAGTAGGCGGCCAGGTCGGCGATGTCCTGGTCCGACAGGCTGGCGGCCACGCCCATCATCGAAGGATGCTTGCGCTCCCCCTTTTGGTAGGCGTGCAGCGCGTTTTCGATGTACTTGGCAGACTGGCCACCCAGCATCGGTACCTGGTAGACCTCGGGATAGCTGGCTTTGTAGCCTGGGATGCCGTGGCAACCGATGCAGTTGGAGATTTTGTTTTCAGCAGCCTTGGCATTGCCGACGATGTCCGCCGCAGACGCACTGCCGAACACGCCGATGAAGGCAAGAAACACGAGGTGTTTTTTCATGTGAGCAGGGTAAGGTGATTGGACTTGCCATCCGCCCCGCCCAACCTCGGCGCAACGGACACCCGACGAAACACATCTTTTGCTGCCAGAGGCAAACTTTATCGTGCTTGTTCGATTGCCCTGGTGTTGCAGGTTTGGCTGTTCTGCTATGGCTCAACCGATGCTTCGGCTCAAGCGTGTCTCTCCACTCCCCCTGCCTGCGCAAAAAACGAT
>NZ_BADI01000024.1:0-1347 GCF_000333555.1 Herbaspirillum sp. B65
CGAGGGCCTGGCGCCTGCGCAGATGCGACATGCCCAAGACCCTGGCGGCGACTGGTCTTGTCGCGAGCTTGTTTATTTACTTATACGTAATCTGTATAAGCCTCATTTGTGGGAAAAATCGAATTACCTTAAAATACAAGGCTTTGCGGCGGGTTGCGCAGCGGCATCTCAAGAGCGTCCACAAGGCGCTGGAAGTCCGAATCTGCAGCTCAACCAAGGGTTGACCAGCCGCAACATGATTTTAACCGTGCCATATTGCCATCAATTGCGGCGCAGTTAGCCATCGGTTTGAAGAAATTTTACAGATAGGACAGTTATGACCCACGTTGTCACCGACTCCTGCGTCCGTTGCCGCTATACGGATTGCGTGGATGTTTGCCCGGTGGATTGTTTCCGCGAAGGCCCCAATTTCCTCGCGATTGACCCCGATGAATGCATCGATTGCGCCGTGTGCGTGGCCGAATGCCCGGTCAATGCGATCTACGCGGAAGAAGACGTGCCGGCCGACCAGCAGCAATACATCGCCCTGAACGCCGAACTGTCCCGCAACTGGCCCTCCATCACCAAGACCAAGGCACCGCTGCCGGAAGCCGAGGAATGGAAGGACAAGACCGACAAGCTGCAATACCTGCAGCGCTGATCGCTGCGGAGAATCAAACTGACCGGGCCTGTTCCGGTCCAGAATTGCGGTTGCGCATCCAGCCTGGCAGCATCATCGCCCGCGCCAGATGCGCAGCCGTTTGTATTTGACCGCCAGCCATAACCCTGACGGCCACAGGGCCAGGCGTCACCGCCCTCCAGCGTGCACCGGCCCCTTGCTTCATCCTTGCCTGGCCTATCCCACCGCCATGCGGCAACGCCGCTAGCCCGGCGCGCAGCGCTCCTGTGTGAAAAGCCTCTACTGATCTGATCTACTGAAACAGGAATATCAATAAATCATGGAAAACAATGTCCAGACTGCGGCAGTCAACGGTGTCATCGATGCCGACGCCGTCATCATCGGCGCCGGCCCGGTGGGCCTGTTCCAGGTGTTCGAGCTTGGCCTCCTGGAAATCAAGGCGCACGTGATCGATTCGCTGCCGGTGGTCGGCGGCCAGTGCGTGGAACTGTACCCGGACAAGCCCATCTATGACATCCCGGCCGTGCCGGTATGCACCGGCCAGGAACTGACCGACAACCTGTTGAAGCAGATCGAGCCCTTCTCGCCGACCTTCCACCTGGGCCAGGAAGTGACCGTGGTCAACAAGCGTGAAGATGGCCGTTTCGATGTCGAAACCTCCACCGGCACCAAGTTCATCACCAAGACCATCTTCATCGCCGCCGGCGTCGGCTCGTTCCAGCCGCGCA
>NZ_BADI01000023.1:0-3577 GCF_000333555.1 Herbaspirillum sp. B65
GCCTTGGCGACTGGCAGACCTTCTGGTGCAGCTCACGATAAGAGACACGGCTGACCTGGCCGTCGTCGGACTCGAAGATGATGGCGGTCTTGTCGGCGTTGCCGTTCTCCAGGTTGACGTCCAGGCAGTTGTAGGACACGTTGACCTGGCCATCGGCGAACCATTTGTAGAACGGTGCGTTGGATTCATCCAGGGTCTGGGTGAAGGGCTTGTGCCACTTCAGGTTGTCCTTGGCCAGTCTGGCCCAAGTGCCTTCGTAGTCCTTGGCGAATTCGGCGTTCAGCGCATGGTAGGCGTCCATGCCCGAAATGGCGGCGTGCTTGGCCAGTTCGGCCGGCGGTGCGAATACGCGATTCTCTTGCTTGAAAGTTTCGATGTCTGCCACGGTAGTCTCCACAAGGTTTGTTTTTGCTTTCCGCAAAACATAGGCCGCTTCACTTACTCAGTCCTTACACTGCAGCCCTGCGCGCAAGCAAGGCAGGCACTGGGCCGCCCCGGTCTCCATCGACGGCGATCTTCGATGGCGACCTTCATATCACTGTTTCACTCTTGCCTCTTATGTTCACCCTTCCCAGCTTTTCCAGCCTTATGTCCAGGACAACATTTTGACATTCTGGCACAGGACGGTGTTTCCCGCAGGCACCTGCCGCATCATATTTGATCTGCGACAGCCTGAAGGGTCGTCCACGGAATCGGCTCAAGGGCGTGTAGAATACGGCCCCAAATCCGAAGCCGAGCTTGCAGTGACAAGCCTGGCACCATCATCGGATATCGCCACCATCCGCCAGAATCAAGCGTACTGTACAGACCCATGAAAAACCTGTCTCCCCAGCCTCCCCGCAAGATCGGCATCCTGCCCAACCTGATTTTCATGAGCCGCTGGCTGCAGCTACCGCTGTACCTGGGGCTGATCCTGGCGCAATGCGTCTACGTCTATCACTTCTGGGTCGAGCTGGTGGACCTGATCGGTGCGGCCATGGGCAGCGCCAGCTCACTGGACCATATCCTCGATGCGGTGGCCATTCCCGGCGCCATCCGCCCGGAAAAGCTCAATGAACAAACCATCATGCTGGTGGTACTGGCGCTGATCGACGTGGTGATGATTTCCAACCTGCTGATCATGGTGATCGTAGGGGGATATGAAACTTTCGTCTCACGCATGAACCTGGAAGGCCACCCTGACCAGCCCGAGTGGTTGTCGCATGTGAATGCTTCGGTACTGAAGGTCAAGCTGGCCACGGCCATCATCGGCATTTCCTCGATCCATCTGTTGAAGACCTTCATCAATGCCAACCTGTACGATGCCAAGACCCTCATTGCGCAGACCGGCATCCACATCGCTTTCCTCTTGTCGGCCATGGCCATCGCCTACTGTGACCGGCTGATGGTCCATCCTTCCGAGCCCTCCGCCCCATCCGACAAGCCGCACTGAGTTTGCCCCATCCACACCTGAGAGAACCAGCCATGACCATCATCAAGCAAGACGATCTCATCGAATCCGTCGCCGCCGCGTTGCAGTACATCAGCTACTACCATCCGGCCGACTATATCGCCCATCTGGCGCGCGCCTATGAAACCGAGCAGAGCCCGGCGGCCAAGGACGCCATCGCCCAGATCCTGACCAACTCGCGCATGTGCGCCGAGGGCAAGCGTCCGATCTGCCAGGACACCGGCATCGTCAACGTGTTCCTGAAGATCGGCATGGGCGTGCGCTTCGAGGGCTTCTCGGGCTCGATTGCCGACGCCGTCAACGAAGGCGTGCGGCGCGGCTACTCGCACCCGGACAACGTGCTGCGCGCCTCCATCGTGGCCGACCCGCAATTCGAGCGCAAGAACACCAAGGACAACACCCCGGCCGTGATCCACATGGAACTGGTTCCGGGCAATACGGTGGACGTGCAGATCGCCGCCAAGGGCGGTGGCTCGGAAAACAAGACCAAGTTCGTCATGTTGAACCCCTCCGACAACCTGGTGGACTGGGTCTTGAAGACCGTGCCCACCATGGGTGCCGGCTGGTGCCCGCCGGGGATGCTGGGCATCGGTATCGGCGGCACTGCCGAAAAAGCCATGCTGATGGCCAAGGAAGTGCTGATGGAAGACATCGACATGTACGAGCTCTTGAAGCGCGGCCCGCAGAACAAGACCGAGGAACTGCGCATCGAGCTCTATGAGAAGGTCAATGCACTGGGCATTGGCGCCCAGGGTCTGGGCGGCCTGACCACCGTGCTGGATGTGAAGATCATGATGCATCCGACCCACGCGGCTTCCAAGCCGGTGGCGATGATCCCCAACTGTGCTGCGACCCGCCACGGCCACTTCGTGCTGGATGGCTCGGGCCCGGCCTACATGGAACCACCCTCGCTGTCGGACTGGCCGCAAGTGCAGTGGGTAGCCGACACCGAGAAATCCAAGCGCGTCGACCTGGATACCCTGACCAAGGAAGAAGTCGCTTCCTGGAAGCCGGGCCAGACCTTGCTCTTGAACGGCAAGATGCTGACCGGCCGCGATGCCGCCCACAAGCGCATCCAGGACATGCTGGCCAAGGGCGAACAGCTGCCGGTGGACTTCACCAACCGCGTGATCTACTACGTCGGCCCGGTCGATCCCGTGCGCGACGAAGTGGTGGGTCCGGCTGGCCCGACCACCGCCACCCGCATGGACAAGTTCACCGACATGATGCTGGAACAGACCGGCCTGATCTCCATGATCGGCAAGTCCGAACGCGGCCCGGCTGCCATCGAGGCGATCAAGAAGCACAAGTCGGCCTATCTGATGGCTGTGGGTGGTTCGGCCTATCTGGTGTCCAAGGCGATCAAGTCGGCCAAGGTGCTGGGCTTTGCCGACCTGGGCATGGAAGCGATCTACGAGTTCGAGGTCAAGGACATGCCGGTGACGGTGGCGGTGGACGCCAACGGCATCTCGGTGCACAACACCGGCCCTGCCGAATGGAAGGAAAAGATCGCCCAGAGCGTCTCCCTGTCCAAGATCCCGGTCACCACGGCTTGATTCACGACCCAACCACCTTCACCCCAGGAGCGCGCGCAGCACCATGAAAGAAGCCGTCAAGCAAGTCCCCGCGCCTTCTGCCGTGAATCTGGAGCGCACCACCCCGATGCCGACCGCAGCCGATGCCGCGGTCGGCATTTTCGATTCCGGCGTTGGTGGTCTGTCGGTGCTGCAGCACATTCATGCCGCCCTGCCCCGCGAACAACTGCTCTACTTCGCCGACTCCGGCTATGCGCCCTATGGCGAGAAGACCGATGAGCAAATCGTGGAGCGCTCGCTGGCTATCGCTTCCTTCCTGATCGACCAGCGGATCAAGGCCCTGGTGGTGGCCTGCAATACCGCCACTGCCGCGGCCATCCAGGCCATCCGGGCGCACTGGCCGCAACTGCCGGTGGTGGGTATCGAGCCGGGCCTCAAACCCGCTGCCCAGCAAACCCGCAGCGCTACCGTGGGCGTGCTGGCCACCCGCAGCACGCTGGCCAGCAAGCGCTTTGCCTTGCTGCAGGCACAGATGGAGGCGCAATACCGGGTCCGTTATCTACCGCAAGCCTGCGTGGGACTGGTGACTGAT
>NZ_BADI01000022.1:0-1215 GCF_000333555.1 Herbaspirillum sp. B65
CCTTCCGCCCGGTCAGCGCCAGCGCAACTGCGCCGGTGCCCGCTGCTCCGGTGGCCGCTGCTGCCGGCGCAACCGGGGCCACTGGCCCCCGCCCGGCCACGCCGCGCCAGGCCGCGCCGCTCATGGCACCGCAGGCCGCTGTCACCAGTGCGCCGGTCAGCCGTGTACAAGCGGCTGCCGCAGTGGCGCCGGCACCAGTTGCTGCGCCTGTCGCCGCGCCGGCCGATCCCGTTGCCGCTGCTGCACCGCCGGCTGCTGCCCCCACCTCTGCCCGCGAAGCCGCCCTGATGGCGCTGCGTGGTGGCAAGGGCGGCAAGGCCGCAGCCCGTCCGGTCGCACCGGCTCCCGTTGCAGAACCGGCGGCGCCGGTCGCCGCCACGCCTGCTGTGTCCGCCGCGCCCAGTGCCGTGGCCCGCAGCGTGCGTCCAGCCAGCCCGATGCCACCGGACATGCCCGAGCCGCCGCCCTTCGATGCCATCCCGCCCTGGGAAGACGAAACCGGCAGCACCGCCATGGCACCGTCCGTGCCGATGGTCGAGGCGACTGAAAAAAAAACTGAACCTGTCATCGCCCCGGCGGCTGCCATAGAGCCGCCTGCGCCTCAGCGTCCGTCCGCCACCCCTGCGCAACAGCAGGAAACTGCCCGTATCGCTGCCGAACTGGGCTGGGACGGTCATTGGCCCACCCTGGCGGCCAGCCTCAGCGCGCTGCGCGGCGTGGCGCACCAGATGGCCTTCCAGAGCGAGCTGGTGCGCTGCGAAGCCCTCAATGGCGGCAATGTCTGCTTCCATCTGCGTATCCCGTTGGAAACCCTGCGTTCTTCGGGCAGCGTGGAAAAACTGGTGGCGGTACTGTCCGAACGCTTCGGCAAGGAGATCCGGGTCGAGACCGAAATCGGTGCCGTCTCCGACACCGCCAATGCCGTGGCCGAGGCCGAGCGCGCCGAACGCCAGCGCAAGGCAGAACAGAAGATGAAGAGCGATCCCTTCGTGGTGAGCATGATGCGCGAGTTCGGCGCCACCATCGTGCCGGGATCGATCCAGGCTTTATGAAGCAGCGATGCAAGAGTCAAGAGTAGGCGCCCTTGCCGGGCTCATCCATAAACACGATAGAATTCCGAGAATCGAAACAAGGAGCAAATAGCATGATGAAAGGTCAACTGGCAGGTCTGATGAAGCAAGCACAGGCCATGCAGGACAACATGAAGAAGGCCCA
>NZ_BADI01000021.1:0-5223 GCF_000333555.1 Herbaspirillum sp. B65
ATCATCGGCACCGGCTACGTTGGCCTGGTGACCGGCGCCTGCCTGGCCGTAACTGGGTAACGACGTGTTCTGCCTGGACCTCGACCAGCGCAAGGTCGATATCCTCAACAACGGTGGCATCCCTATCCACGAACCCGGCCTGGAAGAAGTGGTGGCCCGCAACCGCGCTGCCGGTCGTCTGCAATTTTCCACCGACGTGGCCGCCAGCGTGGCCCATGGTGACATCCAGTTCATCGCCGTGGGTACCCCGCCCGACGAAGACGGCTCGGCCGACTTGCAATACGTGCTGGCTGCAGCACGTAACATCGGGCGTCACATGGAAGGCTTCAAGGTAGTGGTCGACAAGTCCACCGTGCCGGTCGGTACTGCCGACCGTGTCAAGGCCGCCATCGGCGCCGAACTGGCAACGCGCGGCAAGACCGAATTGAGTTTTTCGGTCGTCTCCAACCCGGAATTCCTCAAGGAAGGCGCGGCAGTCGAAGACTTCATGCGTCCTGATCGCATCGTCATCGGCCACGACCAGAGCCCCGAAGGCCTGCGTGCGCAGGCACAGATGAAAAAGCTCTACGCGCCCTTCAACCGCAATCACGAACGCACCTACTGGATGGACGTGCGCTCGGCCGAATTCACCAAGTACGCCGCCAACGCCATGCTGGCCACGCGCATTTCCTTCATGAATGAACTGGCCAACCTGGCCGATCGTGTCGGTGCCGATATCGAGTCGGTGCGTCACGGCATCGGTTCGGACCCGCGCATCGGTCACAGCTTCCTCTATGCCGGCTGTGGCTATGGCGGTTCCTGCTTCCCCAAGGATGTACAGGCACTGGAACGTACCGCGCGCGACTATGACCAGTCGCTGCTGATCCTGCGCGCGGTGGAACAGGTCAATGATCTGCAGAAACATGTGCTGGGCAAGAAGGTGGTGAACCGCTTCGGCGACGATCTTTCCGGCAAGCATTTCGCCATCTGGGGGCTGGCCTTCAAGCCCAATACCGACGACATGCGCGAAGCATCTTCGCGCGTGCTGATCGACGAACTGGTGCGGCGCGGCGCCAGCGTGGCGGTCTATGATCCGGTGGCCATGAAGGAAGCAGCGCGTGTGCTGGAGCTGGATTTCGCTGACGACGCCAGCCTGCTGCAACGCATCCGCTTCGCCACGTCGCCCATGGATACCTTGCAGGGTGCCGACGCCCTGGCCATCGTCACCGAATGGAAAGCCTTCCGCAGCCCCGACCTGGAGCGCGTCAAGGCAGCCTTGAACCATCCGGTCATCTTCGATGGCCGCAATCTGTTCGATCCCCAGGTGATGGCCGACAGCGGCGTCGAATACTACGGTATCGGTCGTTCGCTGCCAGCGCGTGTGCAATAAGCGATAGAAAAAACAGGACAACAAGGTGGGCCAAATCGTGGACAAGAATATCGCATCGGCCTGGGATGCCGCCCGTATCCTCATCGTCGGCGACGTCATGCTGGACCGTTACTGGTTCGGCGAAGTCAACCGCATCTCGCCCGAAGCTCCGGTGCCGGTGGTGCGGGTCGAGCGCAAGGAAGAGCGCCTGGGCGGCGCGGCCAACGTGGCGCGCAATACTGCCAGCCTGGGCGCCCAGACCGCACTGCTGGGCGTGACCGGCGACGATGAACCGGCCCGCGTGATGGACCACATGCTGGGCGAGATGGGCATCCACAGCCATCTCAATCGCGATCCCAGCATCTCCACCATCGTCAAGCTGCGCGTGATCGGTCGCCAGCAGCAACTGGTGCGCATCGACTTTGAAGAAGCCCCCACCGATACCGTGCTGCGCGACAAGCTTACGCAGTTCAATTCGCTGGTGGCCGATTACGACGTCATCATCTTTTCCGACTACGCCAAGGGCAGCCTGGTCAACGTGGCCGAGATGATCGCCACGGCCAGGAAGCTGGGCAAGCGCATCCTGGTCGATCCCAAGGGCGAGGATTTTGCCCGCTATGCCGGGGCGTCCATCCTCACCCCCAACAAGTCGGAGCTGGTCCGCATCGTCGGCCAGTGGAAGAACGAAGCGGACCTCACCGCGCGCGCCCAGCAATTGCGTACCGAACTGAACCTGGAAGCGCTGTTGCTGACCCGTTCGGAAGAAGGCATGAGCCTGTACCGCGAAGGCGAGGTCACGCATTTCCCGACCATGGCGCGGGAAGTCTATGACGTCTCCGGCGCCGGCGACACCGTCATCGGCACCCTGGCCGTGATGCTGGGAGCGGGCGCCTCGCTGGTCGATGCGGTCACTATGGCCAATCGTGCAGGTGGCATCGTGGTCGGCAAACTGGGGACGGCCACCGTCACCCGCGAGGAATTATTGGCAGGATGATTTAAGCGAGCATTTCTAGTCGCTTTACGGTCAACAGGCTGCCTGGCTTGTCGTTGAGCAAGGGCAGTCCACCGCATGGTGGGCTGCCCTTTGTTTTTCCTCAACCAAAAGTCGAAAGGAAGCATCATGTTGAAGCACACCCTGTTGTTCATTCTCAGCTTCTTCGTCGCCACCGGCCTGGCCTGGGCCGAAGTGGACGTCAACAAGGCCGACCAGGCCGCGCTGGATGGCGTGCGCGGTATCGGGCCGGCGCTGTCCAAGCGCATCCTGGAAGCGCGCACCAAAGATGGCGCCTTCAAGAGCTGGGGCGACCTGGAAAAACGCGTCAAGGGCATCAAGGACAAGTCTGCCGTCCGGCTCTCCACCAATGGCTTGACGGTCAACGGCCAGTCCCGCTCGGCCGATGCCGCAGCGACTCCGGCGGCTTCGTCTGCCAAATCGGCCAAATCGCCCAAGACCCCGAACGGCGAGAACCAGGACAAGCAAGCTACCACTTCAACCACCAAGGGCGAGCAGCCTGCTGCTGCTGGGAAATGATCTTCACCTTCATCTCTCATCAGGTGAAAATTTCTAAAAGAGAGCCGCCCAGGACGGGCGTTTCGGGCGGATGCCCCATATCATGAGTCCAGCCGGCAAGGCTGGATCGACGGCAGGTCAGGGTGCATGGGAACCTGTCGTTCGGTCGCTTCAGAGGGATGGGTGAGGTTGTCGAGAGCGCCCGGTTTTGTGCTCAACTAATTCTTGTTTCTCGAAAAAATTGCGGTTAAAGTGAGGCGCATCTTGTCGCAAACGTCGGCAACCACGTCCCCCCTGCGCTGATGAACCATGCCAATCGCCGAGCTGCCCGCCAATGAGTCTGCCCGTATCGAGGCCTTGCATTCCTTGCGCATTCTCGATACGCCGCGCGAAGAACGTTTCGACCGCCTGACCCGGCTGGCGCGTCGTCTGTTCGACGTGCCCATGGCCGTGGTGACCCTGATCGACGTGCATCGGCAATGGTTCAAGTCCTGCGTCGGCCTGGGCGATGCCAGCGAGACCTCGCGCGACATTTCCTTCTGTGCCCACGCCATTCTCAACGAAGAACTGACCATCGTGCCCGATGCCCGGCTTGATGCGCGCTTTGCCGACAATCCGCAAGTCATCGGCGAGCCCTACCTGCGCTTTTATGCCGGCTGCCCGATCAAGAGCGAGGGCGGCTTCAACCTGGGCACCTTATGCCTGGTCGACATCGTGCCGCGCAGCTTCGATGCCGAGCAACAGGCCTTGTTGAAAGACCTGGCGGCCATGGTCGAGCAGGAGTTGGTCGCGGTGAGGATGGCCACCATCGACGAGCTCACCGGGGTCTCCAACCGGCGTGGCTTCACTACGCTGGCGCAGCACGCCATGGCTGCCGGCAAGCGCAGCGCGCGTGCGGCCAGTCTGCTGTATTTCGATCTCAATCATTTCAAGCAGATCAATGATCGCTTCGGCCATCTCGAAGGGGATAGGGCGCTGACCGATTTTGCCCGCCTGTTGATGGACAACCTGCGTGAGTCCGACGTCATCGGTCGCCTGGGCGGCGATGAATTCGTGGTGTTCCTGACCAATACCGCCCTGACCGATTCGACCGTGGTGCTGGCCCACCTGGAAGCTGCCGTGCAGGACTTCAACCGCAACGGCCAACGGCCCTACCAACTGGATTATTGCGTGGGCGTAGCGCAGTACGACCCGGCTCGTCACCCGGACCTGTCGGCCCTGCTCGGCAGTGCCGATGCCGCCATGTACGAGCGCAAGAAGGCCAGTCGCGTGCTGGCCTGAGCGACTGGCGCAGCGGTGCCATGCAGGCAAAGGCGATGGCGGCGGCGAAATAGCTTAAAATGCCCCCCTGAGCCAAAAAGCCGACAGCAGCCACCCCATGTCTTATCAAGTTCTCGCCCGTAAATACCGTCCCCGCAGCTTCGACACCCTGGTCGGCCAGGAACACGTCGTGCGCGCGCTGACGCACGCGCTGGAACAGCAGCGGCTGCACCACGCCTACCTCTTCACCGGTACCCGCGGCGTGGGCAAGACCACGCTCTCGCGCATCCTGGCCAAGTCGCTCAATTGCGTCGGCCCTGACGGTACCGGCGGCATCACCGCCGCCCCCTGTGGCGTATGCGAAGCGTGCGTAGCCATCGATGCCGGCCGCTTCGTCGACTACATCGAGATGGACGCCGCCTCCAACCGTGGCGTGGACGAGATGGCGCAACTGCTGGAGCAGGCCATCTATGCCCCTTCGAACGCGCGCTTCAAGGTCTACATGATCGACGAAGTGCACATGCTCACCAACCACGCCTTCAACGCCATGCTGAAGACGCTGGAAGAGCCGCCGGAGCACATCAAGTTCATCCTGGCCACCACCGATCCGCAAAAGATTCCCGTGACCGTACTGTCGCGCTGCCTGCAGTTCAACCTCAAGCAGATGCCGCCCGGCCACATCATCGGCCACCTCGACAATATCCTGAACCAGGAGGGCATCGAATTCGATCCCCCGGCGCTGCGCCTGCTGGCCCAAGGTGCGTCCGGTTCCATGCGCGATGCGCTCTCGCTGACCGACCAAGCCATCGCCTATGCCGCCGGCAAGGTCACGCTGGAAGCGGTGCAAGGGATGCTGGGCGCACTGGACCAGTCCTACCTGATCCGTGTGCTCGATGCGCTGGCCGTGCAGGATGGCGCCGCGCTGCTGGGCGTGGCCGACGACATGGCCACCCGCAGCCTGTCCTACAACGCCGCTCTGCAAGACCTGGGCACGCTGCTGCACCAGATCGCGCTGGCGCAGGCGGTGCCGGCCGCGCTGGCCGATGACCTGCCCAACCGCGAAGATATCCTGCGCCTGTCCGCCCAGTTCAGTGCGGAACATGTG
>NZ_BADI01000020.1:0-1723 GCF_000333555.1 Herbaspirillum sp. B65
CGCGCGTGGCCGGCCTGGTGATGGAAGCGGTCGGACTGAAGCTTCCGTCAGCACCACCAATGGCAGCCAAGTCTATCCGTTCGACATCAGCGAGTTCCGCAAGTACTGCCTGTTGAACGGTTTCGACGACATTGGCCTGACCCTACGCAAAGCCGACACCATTCGTGCCTACGAAGAGAAACACCTGCACGAACAGCCCTGGCTGAGCAACACGATCTGAAGCGATCGTTGACACAACAGCAAAGGGCGGTCAAGTGGCCGCCCTTGTCGTTACTATTCCAAGAACGCTGGAAACACTGAGAAAGAGAAGCCATGAAGATTGCTATCCTGCCGGGTGACGGCATCGGTCCCGAGATCGTCGATGAAGCCGTGCGCGTGCTCAACGCCCTGGATGAAAAGTTCGAGATGGAAACCGCCCCGGTCGGCGGCGCCGGCTATGAGGCCCACGGCCATCCGCTGCCGGACGGCACCCTGAAGCTGGCCAAGGAAGCCGATGCCATTCTCTTCGGTGCCGTGGGCGACTGGAAGTACGACAAGCTGGAACGCGCCCTGCGCCCCGAGCAAGCCATCCTGGGCCTGCGCAAGCACCTGCAATTGTTCGCCAATTTCCGCCCGGCGATCTGCTACCCGGAACTGACCGGTGCTTCGTCCTTGAAGCCCGAGCTGGTGGCCAACCTGGACATCCTGATCGTGCGCGAACTGAACGGCGACATCTATTTCGGCCAGCCGCGCGGGATGCGTGAAGCGCCGGACGGTCCTTTCAAGGGCGCACGCGAAGGGTTTGATACCATGCGTTATTCGGAACCGGAAATCCGCCGCATCGCCCATGTCGCCTTCCAGGCTGCGGCCAAGCGCGGCAAGCGCCTGTGCAGCGTGGACAAGGCCAACGTGCTGGAAACCTTCCAGTTCTGGAAGGATATCGTCACCGAAGTGGGCAAGGAATATCCAGAGGTCGAACTGTCGCACATGTACGTGGACAACGCCGCCATGCAACTGGTGAAGGCACCGAAGAACTTCGACGTCATCGTCACCGGCAACATGTTCGGCGACATCCTCTCGGACGCCGCCGCCATGCTGACCGGTTCCATCGGCATGTTGCCCTCGGCTTCGTTGGATGCCAACAACAAGGGTCTGTATGAACCTTCACACGGTTCGGCCCCGGATATCGCCGGCAAGGGCATCGCCAATCCGCTGGCGACCATCCTGTCGGCGGCGATGATGCTGCGCTTCTCCTTGAACCGTGCCGAGCAGGCCGACCGCATCGAGAATGCGGTGAAGAAAGTGCTTGCGCAAGGTCTGCGCACCGCCGATATTTATGAAGAAGGCTGCACCAAGGTCAATACCCAGCAGATGGGTGAAGCCGTGGTCAAGGCTCTTGCTTAAGCTTCAATAGGGTCAAACCGTCCCGCCGGCCCGCACCGGGTGCGGCGGGATGCTTGAAATGCCGGATGGTCCGGCGCAATTGTGTTCAATCTGATTGATGTTCCTAGCTGCGACAGGAATGAATCTTGCAGTCGCAAGAAACATCAAATGGAATGAGGAATCCCCGTCTAGAGGGCCGCAGCAAGGCTTTCATGAAATCAAAGTTCGGGCGAAAAACCGTCTGGTCCACTTCCATCTCACAAATCAATACCTCGGTTTTTTTAAGGAGTTTCTGAAACTGAGAGAATATCTTCTAGACCTACCGAAATGACCCAGTCCAGCAGACGCGTGGGCGTGTGCG
>NZ_BADI01000019.1:0-4213 GCF_000333555.1 Herbaspirillum sp. B65
AGGTCATCGAGGCGGAACGGCGTTCGGCGAAGGCATACAGGCGACGCCAGACAAACTTGTTCATCATCACGACGAACATCGACATCACGCCGATGCTGGCGATGATGAGAGGCGTATCACCGGACTTGGTGACCGCCGAAATATAGGCGCCCAGGCCATCGGCCTTGAGCGACACATCGGGCCGGCGTCATCAGCGCGCAGTCGTCGCCCACACCGAGCGCCGTGCGGCTGTCGGGGGCGGGCGGGCGGCTGAAGTAGCGCGCGATGAGTTCGAATTCGGAAAGCATGGCGCGATTGTAACCAATCCGTCATCGCTTCAGGCGCACAATATCCGCTCCAGGTTGTCATCATGTCCCCTTCCTGCGCGATGTTGCGCCGCAGCGAGATGCCGCGCTAGGGGTTTTCCCCAATATCGATGATGCGGAGCCGGTGGCAGCCTGTGTCGGCGCAAATCAAGCTGTGCGCAATTGCGCGTATCGGACGATAAACGGACGTCATCTGACCGCTGAAAGAGCATGTTCGCGGTCATCATGGAATCCCATGAAAAACCCCGCAAAGCCAGTCCCGAAAAGGCTTTGCGCGGGGCAGCATGAGGCCGGTGGCCTATGATTGAGGGCTGACCTCTGCTAGAATCGACCCCCTTCGCAAGTCAACTAGAGAATACAGAGTATGGATTCGATGATCAGTAAGAAAGAAGAAGTGCGTCAGCAACTTCGTCAGGCAGCACTGGACTACCATGAGTTTCCGACCCCGGGCAAGATCGCCGTCACGCCTACCAAGCTGCTGACCAACCAGCGTGATCTGTCCCTCGCGTATTCTCCCGGCGTGGCCGCGGCCTGCGAAGAAATCGTCGCCGATCCGCTCAACGCCTTCCGCTACACCGCCCGTGGCAACCTGGTGGCCGTCATCAGCAACGGTACCGCCGTGCTGGGCCTGGGCAACATCGGTGCGCTGGCCTCCAAGCCGGTGATGGAAGGCAAGGGCGTGCTGTTCAAGAAGTTCGCCGGCATCGACGTCTTCGACATCGAAGTCAACGAAACCGACCCGGACAAGCTGATCGATGTCATCGCGGCCCTGGAGCCGACCTTCGGTGGCATCAACCTGGAAGACATCAAGGCACCGGAGTGCTTCTACATCGAGCGCAAGCTGCGCGAAAAGATGAAGATCCCGGTCTTCCACGATGACCAGCACGGCACCGCCATCATCGTCGGCGCGGCCATCCTCAATGGCCTGAAGGTGGTCGGCAAGGACATCAAGAACGTCAAGCTGGTGGTTTCCGGCGCGGGCGCGGCTGCGCTGGCCTGCCTGGACCTGATCGTCGATCTGGGCTTCCCGATCGAGAACATCTTCGTCACCGACCTGGCCGGGGTGGTCTACAAGGGTCGCAAGGAATTGATGGACCCGGACAAGGAACGTTTCGCCCGTGAGACTGACGCCCGTACCCTGGCCGAAGTGATCCCCGATGCGGACATCTTCCTGGGCCTGTCGGCTGCCGGCGTGTTGAAGCCCGAGATGGTCAAGCAGATGGCGGCTCGCCCGCTGGTGCTGGCGCTGGCCAACCCGACCCCGGAAATCCTGCCGGAAGAAGTGATGGCCGTGCGGGACGACGCCATCATCGCCACCGGCCGTTCGGACTATCCGAACCANGTCAACAACGTGCTGTGCTTCCCCTACATCTTCCGCGGTGCGCTCGACTCCGGCGCCACCACCATCACGCGCGAGATGGAAATCGCCACGGTGCACGCCATCGCCGAGCTGGCCCAGGCCGAGCAATCCGATATCGTGGCCTCGACCTATGGCATCGCCAACCTGTCCTTCGGCCCGGAATACATCATTCCCAAGCCCTTCGACCCGCGCCTGATGATCAAGATCGCGCCGGCCGTGGCCCGTGCCGCCGAAAGCTCGGGCGTGGCCGCCCGTCCGATCCAGGACATGGCTGCCTACATCGAGAAGCTGGAACAGTTCGTCTATCACAGCGGCACCTTCATGCGCCCGATCTTCCAGGTCGCCAAGAAGGCTGCCGAAGCCCAGAAGCGCATCGTCTACGCCGAAGGCGAAGAAGAGCGCGTGCTGCGCGCGGTGCAGGTGGTGGTCGATGAAAACCTGGCCAAGCCCATCCTGGTGGGCCGTCCGGAGGTGCTGGAACAGCGCATCCAGAAGTTCGGCCTGCGCCTGCGCGCCGGGGTCGACTTCGAGGTCATCAACCCCAACTTCGACAGCCGTTATCGCGACTATTGGCAGACCTTCCTGGAGATGTCGCGTCGCAAGGGCGTCACCGAGCAATACGCCAAGCTGGAAATGCGTCGTCGCCATACCCTGATCGGTTCCATGGCGATCCATAAGGGTGATGCCGATGGCCTGATCTGCGGCACCTACGGCACCACCCAGCTGCACCTGCACTACATCGACCAGGTGCTGGGCAAGCGCGCAGGCGTGAATGTCTATGCGGCCATGAACGCGGTGATCCTGCCCAATCGCCAACTGGTGATGGTGGACACCCACGTCAACGAAAACCCCAACGCCCGCGAGTTGGCCGAGATCACCATGCTGGCTGCCGAGGAAATGCGTCGCTTCGGCCTGCATCCGCGTGCGGCGCTGCTGTCGCATTCCAACTTCGGTTCCAGCAACAATGAATCGGCCCGCAAGATGCGCGAGGCGCTGGCGATCCTGCGCGAAATCGCGCCGGAGCTGGAAGTGGATGGCGAAATGCACGGCGACACCGCGCTGGACTCCAAGCTGTTGAATGCGGTGATCCCGGATTCGCCGTTGAAGGGCGACGCCAACCTGCTGGTCATGCCCAACATCGATGCCGCCAACATCGCCTACAACCTGCTCAAGACCGCCTCCGGCAACGGTGTGGCCATTGGCCCCATCCTGCTGGGTTGCGCCAAGCCGGTCCACATCCTGACACCCTCGGCCACCGTGCGCCGCATCATCAACATGACCGCCCTGTGCGTCATGGATGCGATCTCGGAGCGTTGATCGCTGTTGGATGCTGGCTTGATCGCTCAACGGCGCATGTCGCAAGACATGCGCCGTTTTTCATTGGCCGGCGGTGCGGCGTGGCGCGTCTGGATGGATTGTCGGACATGCGGCGCAGCAGCATTCCGGGAATCCGCACCGGCTTGATGGATGGATTTCTTCCTGTTTTTAAAAAATCCATTTAAATCAATGGCTTATTTGTTTTGTGCCGTTCTTTTCGTGCTGGCACGAAGCCTGCAATATGAATATCAAAACAAAAAAGCAAACACGGAGACTTCACCTGATGCGCTCGCATCGTCTTCCCGCGCCTGGCCTCGGGTCGCCTCTGCGGTTTGCCTTGTTCCGGTTCCACCAAAGCAAGATGACCCGCCGCCCACCTCACGCGGCCCACACAGGAGATAGGCATGAGCCATAGCACGCCACTGAGCACGCAGAACACTACGCCATCGGCGACCACCGCAAGCACACCACTGAGCGCGGCAGAGTACCGCAAACGCATCTTCGCCATCCTTGGCGCTTCCTCGGGCAACCTGGTCGAATGGTTCGACTTCTATGTCTATTCCTTCTGCGCCATCTATTTCGCCCCGGCCTTCTTCCCCAAGGGCGATACCACCAGCCAGTTGTTGAACACCGCTGGCGTGTTCGCCGCCGGTTTCCTGATGCGTCCCATCGGTGGTTGGCTCTTTGGCCGCATCGCCGACAAGCACGGCCGCAAGACCTCCATGCTGATCTCGGTGCTGATGATGTGCGGCGGTTCGCTGGCCGTGGCCGTCATGCCGACCTATGCCACCATCGGTGCCTGGGCGCCGGCGTTGCTGCTGCTGGCACGCCTGTTCCAGGGCCTGTCGGTAGGTGGTGAATACGGCACCTCGGCCACCTACATGAGCGAAGTGGCGCCCAATGGCCGCCGCGGCTTCTTCGCTTCCTTCCAGTATGTGACCCTGATCGGCGGCCAGTTGCTGGCGGTGCTGGTGCTGTTTGCCATGCAGCAGTGGCTGTCCAAGGCCGAACTGATGGCCTGGGGCTGGCGCATTCCCTTCGTGCTGGGTGCCGTCGGTGCGCTGGTGGCGATGTACCTGCGCAGCTCGCTGGCCGAGACTTCCTCGGCTGGCGCCCGCAAGAAGAAGGACGCCGGCACGATCAAGGGTTTGCTGCAGCACAAGCGCGCCTTCCTCAACGTGGTGGGCTTTACCGCCGGTGGTTCGCTGATGTTCTACACCTNACCACCTAT
>NZ_BADI01000018.1:0-1502 GCF_000333555.1 Herbaspirillum sp. B65
ATCGAAGGAATCCGGGGTCTCCTGCAGGGGCTCGCCGGCCGCGTCCAGCAGGCGCAGCCCGGCCTGGGCATCGATGCGGCCGATGCGGGTGACGGCCGTGCCGGCGGCGTGGGCCGCCTTCTGCACTGCCTCGCGCTGGCGCGCCGGGGCGGTGAAGCAGAGTTCGTAATCGTCGCCACCGGAGAGCGTGAAGCGGCGCCGCAGGTGCAGGTCGCGCTGTTGCAGTGCCGCGCCACTGGGCAGGGCATCCACATCCAGCGTGGCTCCCACGCGTGAACGGGCCAGGATGTGGCCCAGGTCGCCGGCCAGGCCATCGGAAATGTCGATGGCGGCATGGGCGATGCCGCGCAAGGCCAGCCCCAGCGCCACGCGCGGGGTGGGGGCGTGCATCCGCGGCGCGGCCTGTTGCAGTTGCTCGGGATGGACCTCGAACTCCTGGCGGTAGCCGGCCAGCGCCAGCCGTGCATCGCCCAGCGTGCCGGAGACCCAGATGTCGTCACCCGCACGGGCAGCATCGCGGCGCAGCGCCTGTTGCGGCGGCACTTCACCGAAGACGGTGATGCTGATGGTCAGTGGTCCCTTGGTGGTATCGCCGCCGATCAGTTCGCAGCCGTGCTGGTCGGCCAGCGCCAACATGCCCTGCGAGAATGGCGCCAGCCATTCGGCGCGGGCTTGCGGCAGCGCCAGGGCCAGCGTGAAGGCAATCGGTTGCGCGCCCATGGCGGCCAGGTCGGAGAGATTGACCGCCAGGCACTTGTGGCCCAGCGTGTGCGGGTCGGCATCGGGGAAGAAGTGACGGCCTTCTACCAGCATGTCGCTGGAGATGGCCAGTTGCATCCCCGGGGCCGGCGTCATCAGCGCGCAGTCGTCGCCCACACCGAGCGCCGTGCGGCTGTCGGGGGCGGGCGGGCGGCTGAAGTAGCGCGCGATGAGTTCGAATTCGGAAAGCATGGCGCGATTGTAACCAATCCGTCATCGCTTCAGGCGCACAATATCCGCTCCAGGTTGTCATCATGTCCCCTTCCTGCGCGATGTTGCGCCGCAGCGAGATGCCGCGCTAGGGGTTTTCCCCAATATCGATGATGCGGAGCCGGTGGCAGCCTGTGTCGGCGCAAATCAAGCTGTGCGCAATTGCGCGTATCGGACGATAAACGGACGTCATCTGACCGCTGAAAGAGCATGTTCGCGGTCATCATGGAATCCCATGAAAAACCCCGCAAAGCCAGTCCCGAAAAGGCTTTGCGCGGGGCAGCATGAGGCCGGTGGCCTATGATTGAGGGCTGACCTCTGCTAGAATCGACCCCCTTCGCAAGTCAACTAGAGAATACAGAGTATGGATTCGATGATCAGTAAGAAAGAAGAAGTGCGTCAGCAACTTCGTCAGGCAGCACTGGACTACCATGAGTTTCCGACCCCGGGCAAGATCGCCGTCACGCCTACCAAGCTGCTGACCAACAGCGTGATCTGTCCCTCGCGTATTCTCCCGGCGTGGCCGCGGCCTG
>NZ_BADI01000017.1:0-8707 GCF_000333555.1 Herbaspirillum sp. B65
GGCTTTTCTGCTCGACTTCGTTGGGGCCGCTGTGTTCGCGGATGGCGTCGGCTTCGGCTTCGGTCAGGCCGTCCAGGCGGGTGTGCAGGCGTTGCAGCAGGTCCTGGGCTTGGCTGCGGGAGGCCTGGCTCAATTGCTCGGCCAGGGTGGGCGGGACTTCGCGGGTCACCGGGGCGCTGCGGAACATGTCCATGCCCAGGCGGCGGAAGTGGCGATCCATACCGCGGGCGCGGATGAAGCTGACAAAGGTTTCTTTCAGCAGGTTCAGAGTCATGGCGTGCTTCTTTTCTTGTTGGTCTTCGTCCCGTGGACGAAGGGTTTGCATCGCGCTGGCAAGCCGGCTTGAGGGGCTTGCAGCATCAGGGTTGGCGCCGTGGCCGGCACCGACAGGAACGGGCGAGCGCCCTCGGCGCGCGCGGTCTTCGCGGGTTCATGATGGATATGTCTGTCGCATTGCAGCCTCCGCCTGGTTGAGCGGAACCCCTGTCATCGGCGCCTGATGGCGCAAGCGGACATGCCACCGCAGGGCCAGTGGCCCGGCGGGAGGCGCGGCGTCAGTCGGCAAGCAGCAAGCGGCCCGGCGCTGCACGGGGCAGGCAAGGCGGACGCGCTGGAAGATGCGTTCTGAGGCCGTGTCAGCGGCGGTCGATCGTCGATCTGTCGTTGTGAGGGAATGTCGCTATCGGCAGCAACGCTGGAACCAGCCACCGGGGTGGCCGTGCGCTACCGACATGAGATGCCGTCATCTGCCTGGTGCAAGATGACGACAGGAAGAAGTCCTGCTGAAATCCTTGCTAAGGCTTAACCCGGAATGAACCGGCAACAACTGTCACCCGAACAAGTGCCCATGAGAGGGACTCCAAAAAATGAAAACGGGCGAATTCTACGCCCGGGTAGAAAACAGGGTCAAGGCAATTCATCCCATGTTGCTAAAAATTTGTGCATCTGCAACAAGCGCGATCTGAAGCTTTTTGCTTCGTACTGGAGAACGGAGAGGTGTCGGGAAGCGCCTTTGACGCTGCTGTGCAGCACCGATTTCCGCCTGGCGAGCCTTGTCTTCCATGGTGTACGGCCTATACTCGAAACGAGGCAAGCCCCAACAAGAGAGCGCGCAGCACCCTGCGCAAGACCAATAAACTCGACAGGAGATGCATCATGCCCAACCTCATCATGAACAATCTGATGTTCTTCATTCCCATGACGGTGGCCGGATTGTTGCTATGCGGGGAGGTGCCGGTGGCCTCGCGGGTAGTTCGTACCAGTTTGAGAGCAGTGGGCGCGGTGTTTGGCGCGCTGCTCGCCCTTTTAGTACTGGAGGCACTGCCAGTGCTAATTTAGCGGGCTTTCTACGGCCCGCTTTGCCGCTCCTAGCGGCAATGGCCGGGGCATCGGCGCAGGCATTTTTCCAGGGAAGTTGCCTATCAGTCCGTCATGCCGATTGCCCCGCCTTGATTTCCCTAGGTCGATGTTTTCACAGTGGTCTCGTGGCGGCCCCGAAGACATCGGCCTTTTTTGCGTCCATCGTTCTGGTGAGGCGTCTGTTTCCCAACTTTTCCGATGAGGTCGCGACCTGCTGATCTTCAGGCCGCGTGCACCTTGCGTTCCAGTCTCTCGTTCCACACTACCAGGCGGTCGCGGCCGCTTTCCTTGGCGCAGTACATGGCGTGATCGGCGCGTTGCAGCCAGACGAAGTACGCCTCCATGTCGGTGGAAAAGGGCACCAGGCCGGCGCTGACGGTGCAACCGTATAAATTATTTTCATCATTGGCCGCGCGCGCGGCTTCCACCAGCCGTTGCGACAGCGCCAGGGCTTCGCCGGGCTGGATGTCGCGCAGGATCACCACGAATTCCTCGCCGCCATAGCGTCCGATCAAGTCATCTTCGCGCAGGCTGGCCCGTAGCAGTCGCGAGAAATTGCGCAGCACTTCGTCGCCGATCAGGTGGCCGTGGGTGTCGTTGATGCTCTTGAAGTGGTCCAGGTCCAGCAATAGCAGGAAGGCTTGATGGGCCGGGGCATGTCCCTGGCGGCGCCGCTCGAACTCGGCGGCGAGCAGGTTTTCCCAGTAGCGCCGGTTGAATAGCAAAGTGAGCCCATCGAGCTGGCTGACGATCTCGAACTGGCGCGAGCGCTCGGCCAGTTTCTTGGACATCGCATAGGTCGATTGGCCCAGGGCTAGCGGGTAGAGCGCCATCATCGGCAGGCAGGCGAGGATGGTGAGCAGGTCCGATTGCGGCTGGAATTGCGCGCCCAGCAACCACCAGGCCAGGATGCCAGTGCTGATGCTGGCATACAGCCCGCGCATGAACAGGCGCAGGCCGCCGGCGGCGATATTGTCCATCGACAGCATGGAGAAGATCACTGCGCTGGGCACCAGGTTGCCGTTCAGAGCGGCGATCCAGAAGCCGCCGAAGGCGGCATCGATGATGAGATTGCGGCGTTCGGCGCGATAGGGGATGGCACTCTTGAGGGCCCAGTAGCGCGCCAGATGCGGCCACAGGTAGCCGTGCGCGGCCAGCAGCAGCCACAGCGGCCAGGCGACCGGGTATTGCAGGAAGCCTGCGGCCACGCAGAAAAAGCCGATCCCCAGGCCGATCAGCCGCAAGCGAAAGATGCGCTGCACGAAGCGCACGCCCTTGCCGATCAGCGCTTGCTGCGGTGGATCGTCGGGTCGTGCCGGTCGGCGGCGATAGAGGGCAATCGGGTCGAGCAATTCGCGCAGCAGGCGCCAGTGGTCCGACCGCGATGGCCGGAGCACGCCGGAATCAGGCTTGGAACGGGATGACATGGTGATCTTTTTCTTTCGTCAAATCCGCAGAAGGGGGAAGCCGGGATCGCCGCGCGCAAGGGCTGCGGGTACGCGACAATGACTTGCGGGTTAATTCACAGTAGTGTGTGACGCAGCGTAACTCCACGGATGGGCCGGGTGCAAGCCTGGGGCGGGACGACTTGCACAAGTTTTGATATCAGAACTCTGACATCTGAGCTTTGACAACAGGGGGAAGCAGTCCTGCGCATCATGCGGCATCGGGAGCTCATCAAGTCGCTATTGTTGCACGGCAACGTGACGCCCGGATGTCCTGCTATCAGCGTTCTATGCCCGTAGCCCGGTGGCGACTTGCTATCCCCTATAATGCCTGGTCTTCATCCTGGCTCTGATTATGTTCCGCTTTCCCCGCCTGGCATCATCTTCTTCCCTGACCTTTACCACCTTTGCCCTGGCGTTGCTGACCAGTGCTGCCAGTGCGGCGCAAAGTCTGCCGCCGCCGGTGGTGGGGGCGCTGCGCGTAGCCCATATCCCGCAACAGAATACCGGTGTGCTGGTGGTCGAGGCCGACAGTGGCAAGCGCGTGCTGGTTTCCAACAATGTGAGTCAGCCGTTCAATCCGGCGTCGGTGATGAAGCTGGTGACCACCGATGCGGCGCTGGAAATCCTGGGGCCGACCTATCGCTGGAAGACCCAGGCCTATATCGACGGCACGCTCGCCAACGGCGTGCTCAATGGCGACCTGATTCTCAAGGGCGGGGGCGACCCCAAGCTGGTGTTGGAAAACTTCTGGCTGTTCCTGCGCCAGTTGCGCGCGCGCGGCATCAAGGACATCCGCGGCAATCTGGTACTGGACCGCAGCTATTTCGCCGAGTCCAGCTACGATCCCGCGCAATTCGACGGCGATCCGCAAAAGCCCTATAACGCCGGTCCCGACGCCTTGCTGTTGAATTACCGCACCCAGGCCTTCCGCTTCGAGCCGGATGTGACCAATGGCGTGGTCAATGTCAGCATGGACCCGCCCATGGCAGGTGTCACCATCACCCCGCCGCGCCTGTCGCAGGAGCCTTGCGGTGACTGGCAGGGCAAGCTGATGTTGGACAACCAGGCCAATGCCGCCAATTTCGCCGGGACCTATGCCGCCGATTGCGGGCCGCGCGTGTGGTATGTGCATCCTTATCGCATGACTAACCTGCAGTATGTCGGCGCGAGTTTCGTGCAGATGTGGGCCGAGCTGGGTGGCAGTTTTTCCGGGCGCGTGCTCAATGGACTGGTCACGCCCACGGCGCGGCTGATGGTGGAAGTGCAGTCGCCGCCGCTGCCGGAAGTCATTCGCGACATCAACAAGTACAGCAACAACTTGATGGCGCGCCAGGTGCTCTTGACGCTGGGCGCGGAGATGACGGGGCAGCCTGGCGACACCACCAATGCCGTGCGCGCGGTGCGCTCCTGGCTCAATGACAAGGGCATCGATACCAGTGCCCTGGTCATCGAGAATGGGGCGGGTCTGTCGCGCATCGACCGGGTCACGCCGCTCTTGCTGGGCAGCCTGCTGGTGCAGGCGTATCGCTCGCCGCTGATGCCGGAGTTCGTATCCTCGCTGCCGCTGGTGGGCTATGACGGCACCATGCGTCGACGTCTGAAGACGCAAAGCGTGGCCGGTCAGGCGCATATCAAGACCGGTACGCTCAACGATGTGCGTTCGATTGCGGGTTATGTACAGGCGGCTTCGGGCAAGACCTACGTGGTGGTGTTCCTGATCAATCACGCTGCGGCACCCAATGGACAGCAGGCGCAGGATGCCTTGTTGCAGTGGGTGTACGAGAATGGTTGATCGCTGAGGCAGGGGACTTAATCACCGCCACCGCCGCCACCGTCACCGCCTCCTCCACCGTCACCACCCCCACCGCAGTCGCCACCGCCGTGGCTATCACAGCCTGCGCTGCCGTGGTTGTCAGAGAGGGGGCCGGTGCCACCACTGCCGGCGTCACTCTCGCCGCTGAAGGTTTCGGGCTTGAGATTGCCGGTGATGGCCTCGATGATGGTGGCAATGACGGCCAGCCCGAACCAGACGACCATCACGATCATGAATAGCGATAGCAGGTTGCTCAGGACACGCATGTGAGAAGGGGCTGCCTGCGGCCTTTCTTGGTGTGGCGCTAGAGCAGCAGTGGTTTGTCGGAGAGCTCGTTAGTCACCTTGCCGTCGCTATCGTTCCCACGCGGCAGGACGGTCCTGAGAATGTCGTGCAAGTCCGCCAGGGCTTGCAGGGTGCTGCGCTCGTAGTGACCGTCGGCGTAGCCGGCCGTCATGGTGCGGCACAGCTGCTGCCATTGCTCGCGCGAGACCCGGGCGCTGATGCCGCGGTCGGCGATGATCTCCACCTTGCGGTCGGCCAGGTTGATGTAGACCAGCACGCCGCAGTTTTCTTCGGTATCCCAGATGCGATAGCGGGCGAACAGTTCATGCGCGCGTTGCCGCGCCGTTTCGCCGCGTCGCACCGCACCCAGCGACAGCGCGGCTTCGACGATCACCCGCACTTGCGCGCGGTGGGTCTGTTCACCCGCGCCGATGCTGGCCTGGATGGCCTTGAGCGTGCTCGAAGGGAAGGCCCGGCGGGCCGCTGCCCGGCTCATCCGCAGATGACGCAGCAGACGGACCAGCAGGGAAGGGGATGTCTTGTTGTGCGCCATGTCACCAGTCTCCCGAGGCGCCGCCGCCATCAAAAGTGCCACCGCCCCCGGAGAAGCCGCCGCCGAAGCCACCGCCGCCTCCCGAGCGCGGCCAGCCGCGTCCGGAGCTGGCCTGACGCAAGGCTTCATCGACCAGGCTGCCGATGATGACGCCGGCCGTGGTGCTGCTGCTCCGGCCCCAGTCATTGCTGGCCAGATTGTTGCGGGCAGTGCGGCGCGACTTGAGCAGCATGGCAAAGAACACCACCAGGAACAGTACGATCACCATCAGCGTGAGCCAGCCACCGCCATTATCGGCATGGGCGGCGCCGGCCTGGCGCTTGGCCGGGGGCAACTGTTCCTGTTCCAGCAGGGTGGTGATGGCGGTCACGCCCGCGGCCAGGCCGCCATAGAAATCGTTCTGGCGGAAGTGCGGGGCGATCACGTCTTCCAGGATGCGCTTGGATTGCGCATCCGTGAGGCTGCCCTGCACCCCGCGTCCGGCTTCGATGCGCAGGCGGCGCAGCGACTTGGGGTTGTCCTTGGCGACGATCAGGATCACGCCATCGTCGACACCCTTGCGCCCCAGCTTCCAGGCCTCGGCCACGCGGATGCTGTATTGCTCGATGGCTTCCGGGGCGGTGGAGGCCATCAGCAGCACCGCGATCTGGCTGCCGGTGCGCTGTTCGATCTCGGCCAGCACGCCTTCGAGTGCCTGACGCTGCTGCGCTTGCAGCAGGTGAACCTGGTCGATCACGTGGGCCGACAGCGGTGGCACTGCCACCAGGCCGTCATCGGCGCGGGCCGGGCCGACCAGGGCGATGCACGCCAGTAGCCAGCAGGTCAGGAGCAGCTTGCGCATGGCCAATCGGGCTCCCGCTTACTTGCCGAAGTTGACCGTGGGGGCGGTCGAGATGGCTTTTTCGTTTTCCACCGTAAAGGAGGGTTTGACTTCATAGCTGAACAGCTTGGCCGTGATGTTGGTGGGGAAGCTGCGGGCCAGGATGTTGTAATCCTTCACCGCGGCGATATAGCGCTGACGGGCCACGGTGATGCGGTTCTCGGTGCCTTCCAGTTGCGACTGCAGGTCGCGGAAGCTGGTGTCGGCCTTCAGTTGCGGGTAATTCTCGGAAACCGCCATCAGGCGCGACAGCGCCGAGGACAACTGACCTTGCACTTCTTGGAATTTGGCGAAAGCCTTGGGGTCGTTCAAGACCTCGGGCGTGATCTGGAAGCTGGTGGCCGCAGCGCGGGCGCGGGTCACGGCTTCCAGCGTGTCCTTCTCATGCGAGGCATAGCCCTTGACGGTGTTGACCAGGTTGGGGATCAGGTCGGCGCGGCGCTGGTATTGGTTGACCACCTCGCCCCAGGCGGCCTTGGTGGCTTCATCCTTGGCCTGGAATTCGTTGTAGCCGCAGCCGGAGAGGGTGAGGGCGGTGATGGCAATGGCCAGCCAGGCGAAGAGTTTTTTCATGTTGTCTTTCCTCGTAGCAAAAGTGAAGCAAAGGGAGCGCGTGTGACCATAAAAGCCTCGTGAAGTGCCCGATGTTCCGGGAAAACCGCTGAACATCAGTCAAAAATCGAGGTCGGGACAGGCCGGCGCGCTACAATAGCGCATCTTTCAGTTAAAGGCATCACCGTGACATTCATCGAGAAACTCAACGCCGCCTGGACCTCGCGCAATTCCCTGCTGTGCGTGGGCCTGGACCCCGACCTCAAGAAATTCCCCGCCGAGCTGCAAGGCAAGCCCGACGCCATCTTCGAATTCTGCCGCGCCATCATCGATGCCACCGCCGACGCCGCCTGTGCCTTCAAGCCACAGATCGCCTATTTCGCCGCGCTGGGCGCGGAAGAGCAACTGGAGCGCATCTGCGCCTACCTGCGCAGCCAGTACCCGGATATCCCCCTGGTGTTGGATGCCAAACGCGGCGACATCGGTGCCACTGCCGAACAATACGCGCGCGAAGCCTTCGAGCGCTATGACGCCGATGTCGTCACGGTCAGCCCCTACATGGGCTGGGATTCGGTCTCGCCCTACCTGGAATGGAAGGATCGCGGCGTGATCGTGCTGTGCCGCACGTCCAATGCCGGTGGCTCGGACCTGCAATTCCTGGAAGTCGATGGCAAGCCGCTGTACCAGCACGTGGCGCGCCTGGTGGCCGAGAAATGGAATACCAATGGCCAGTGCGGCCTGGTGGTCGGCGCCACCTTCCCGCAGGAACTGGCGCAGGTGCGCGCCATCATCGGCGACATGCCCTTGCTGGTGCCCGGCGTGGGCGCCCAGGGCGGCGACGTGCAAGCCACGGTCAACGCCGGCAAGACCGCCTCGGGTACCGGCATGATGATCAATTCTTCACGTGCCATCCTCTACGCCAAGCCCGAAGCCGGTGAGGATTTCGCCGCTGCGGCGCGCCGCGTGGCGATCGAGACGCGTGACGCCATCAACCGCTTCCGCTGATTGGCGCCAGCCAATATGAAGAAAAGGCGGCGACTCCCAGGGGAGCGCCGCCTTTTTGTTCATATTCGATGCTTTCAGTCGGCCAGCAGCTTCAGCAATCCCTTGAGCGAATGTTCGACAGTCTGGGCGCGCACCTGCTGGCGGTCGCCCTTGAACACCAAGCGCTCGGTATAGGTTTTCTCGCCCACGCGCCAGCCGAAGCAGACGGTACCCACCGGCTTGCCCGGCACGGCACCGCCCGGGCCGGCGATGCCGGTGGTGGAGACGGCCACATCCGAGTTGCTGTTGGCCACCGCGCCTTCGGCCATGGCCCCGGCAATCTCTTCGCTGACGGCGCCATGCTGGGCGATCAGGGCTTCGGAGATGTCCAGCAATTCGTTCTTGGAAGCGTTCGAATAGGTGACGAAACCGCAGTCGAACCATTCCGAGGATCCGGCGATTTCCGTGATGGCATGGGCAATGCCGCCACCGGTACAGGATTCGGCAGTGGCCAGCAGCAGGCCTTTGGATTTGAGGGTGTGGCCAACGCGGGTGGCCAGGTCCAGGGTGCTGTCCATGAGTGTCATCTCCTCGGCTGTGCCGCAGTCTGGCGCCAGGTCGCCGGCGCACTGCGGTCGGTTGATCAACAACTTGCGCGAGCTAGCATACTCCGATGTCAGGATTTGTTGTATCGGACAAAGGCCGATTGTTCACTTCCGGTTACCAATAGGTATGCCAAAACGCAAACACCAGCAGCGTATAGAAGGCTGCCACGATGTCATCCCACATCACTCCGAAAGCGCCCCTGAAATGGCGGTCGAACCAGGCAATCG
>NZ_BADI01000016.1:0-2299 GCF_000333555.1 Herbaspirillum sp. B65
CGTTCTCATTGGAGCGCAACAACATGAAAACCGCCGCGATTTCCTCAAACTGTCCCGGGCCGCTGCCCTGGGCGCCGCCTTCCCGCTGGAACTGCTGGCTGCCGGCCCTTTGACCGTGGGCTTCATCTACGTGGGGGCCAGGGATGACTTCGGCTACAAACCAGTCGCACGCGCAAGCTGCCGCCGTCATCAAGAAGCTGCCCGGCGTGAAGGTCATCGAGGAAGAAAAAGTACCCGAGACCGTAGCCGTGCAAAAGACCATGGAAGCCATGATCCAGCAAGATGGCGCCACCCTGCTCTTCCCCACCTCCTTCGGCTACTTCGATCCGCACGTGCTCAAGATCGCCGAGAAATATCCCAAGGTGCGCATCGCTCACTGTGGCGGCCTGTGGACGGCCGGCAAGCATCCCATGAACGTGGGCAGCTTCTTCGGCTACATCGAAGAGTGCGAATACCTCTCCGGCGTCGTCGCCGGCTATATGAGCAAGAGCAAGAAACTGGCCTTCATCGCCGCCAAGCCGATCCCGCAGGTGCTGCGCAACATCAACGCCTTCACCCTCGGCGCGCAATCGGTCGATCCGTCCATCACCTGTCATGTCATCTTCACCGGTGACTGGTCGCTGCCGGTGAAGGAAGCCGAAGCCGCCAACAGCCTGATCGACCAGGGTTGCGACGTCATCACCTGCCACGTCGATGGCCCCAAGGTGATCGTCGAGACCGCCGAGAAGCGCGGCATCATGACCACCGGCTACCACGCCAGCCAGGCTGCGCTGGCGCCCAAGGGCTATCTCACCGGCGCTGAATGGAACTGGGCCACGCCCTACACCGAGATCGTCAAGGCCACGCTGGAAGGCAAGCCGATGATCAACTTCCTGCGCGGTGGTCTGAAGGATGACTTCGTCAAGATGTCGCCCTATGGCGCAGCGGTCACTGCACCGGCCAAGAAGAAGGCCGACGAAATCAAGGCGCAGATGCTGGCCGGCAAGTTCCAGATCTTCAAGGGCCCGATACGCGCAGACCTTCGGCATTGAGGCCGCCGGTGGTGGCGCGGATCTCGTCCAGCAGGGCCGGTGTCAGCGGCACCACTTGGCCATTGACGCGGGCGCGCGAGCAGACCGAGACGATTTCCTCGACGGCGCCCTTGCAGATCAGTTCGTGGTGATCTTCGCGTTCGGAGACCACCACCGACATGCGGCGGCGCTGGAAGTCGAAAGGAATTTCATCGACCTTGCGATAGGCCGAGGCGATGGACATTTCACGTTGCAGTTCGGCGTGCTCCAGCACGGCCACGTCCAGCAGGTTTTTCAGGCCGGTCTGGTAATAACTGTTCAGATAGGCGTATTGCAGCACCTCATCGTCGGGTTCGCCGTGGATGTCGGTATGACGTTCCAGGAAGATCTTGTCTTGCGTGAGGGTGCCGGTCTTGTCGGTGCACAGTACGTCCATGGCGCCGAAGTTCTGGATCGCGTCCAGGCGCTTGACGATCACCTTCTTGCGCGACAAGGCCACCGCACCCTTGGCCAGGGTCGAGGTGACGATCATGGGCAGCATTTCTGGAGTCAGGCCCACGGCTACCGAGAGGCCGAACAGGAAGGCCTCGACCCAGTCACCCTTGGTGAAGCCGTTGATGAAGAACACCACCGGGGTCATCACCAGCATGAAGCGGATCAGCAGCCAGCTCACCTTGTTCACGCCGGCCTGGAACGCGGTCGGGGTGCGGTCGGTGGCGGTGACGCGCTCGGCCAGGGCGCCGAAGTAGGTGCGCTTGCCGGTGGTCAGTACCACGCCGGTGGCCGAGCCGCTGACCACGTTGGTACCCATGAAGCACAGGTTGTCCAGCTCCAGGGGGCTGCTGGTGTTGAGGTTGCTGGCGGTGACGAATTTTTCCACCGGCAGTGATTCGCCAGTCATGGCGGCTTGGCTCACGAACAAGTCCTTGGCTGCCAACAGGCGCAGATCGGCGGGGATCATGTCGCCGGCCGAGAGCAGCACGACGTCGCCCGGCACCAGCTTACGGATCGGCACTTCGACGCGGCGCGCGCCCTTGGGGTGCAGGGTGACGTCGAAGTAGCGCTGGGCTTCGGCGGCGATCTCTTCGACCTGGTCGTGGCGCATCACGGTGGCGGTGTTGCTGACCATGGCCTTGAGCTTGTCGGCGGCAGTGTTGGAGCGGGCTTCCTGGACGAAGCGCAGCAGCGTGGAGACCACCACCATGGTACCGATCACGGTGGCCGCCTTCATGTCGTCGGTGTAGAAGGAGATGGCCGCCAGCAGGGTCAGCAGCAGGTTGAAGGGGTTC
>NZ_BADI01000015.1:0-3304 GCF_000333555.1 Herbaspirillum sp. B65
GCCCTGCCGGCCACTTCCGTTTTCGTCGGCGAATTCATGGTGATCCTGGGTGCGGTGAAGTTCAACTTCTGGATCGGCCTGTTGGCAGCGACCGCCCTGATCTGGGGTGCGGCCTACTCGCTGTGGCTGGCCAAGCGTGTCATCTTCGGTGCTGTGGCCAACCACCACGTGGCCGAGCTGGTTGACCTGAATGCCCGCGAGTTCCTGATCCTGGGCTTGCTGGCGATTGCTACCTTGGTCATGGGTATCTATCCCGGCATCATCACCGACAGTATCCAGACCTCGGTGACCGACCTGTTGCGGCACGTGGCGATGAGCAAGATTCCAGTATTGCCGAACTAAGGATGTGAAGGGCGGGGCGCTTGCGTCCCGCCGACAATGAAGCTGGGCAACAACGAGTAATGAGACGAGCCGGTGTGGCATTGCCGGTCGGGCGGCGCGACCGAAGTCGCGACACAAGCGGGCGAACACAAGCGGTAGTAACTAAATGAATAACATGAATCTGATCCCTGTCTATCCGGAAATATTTCTGCTGATCGCGACTTCCGCGATCCTGCTGATCGATATGTTCCTGCCGGAAGCCAAGCGCGTCATTACCTATCTGCTGTCGCTGGCGGCGCTGGTGGTGTGTGCGGTATTGACCTTTGGTGACTTCAACAGCGGCGCCACGGTCTACACGTTCAACAACATGTTCGTGTCCGACCCGCTGGCCAATCTGTTGAAACTGTTCACCTACCTGGGCGTCGGCGTCACGCTGATCTACTCGCGCCAGTACAACACCGCACGTGGCATCACCGGTGGCGCCCTGGGCGGCGAATACTACGTCCTGGCCCTGTTCGCCCTGCTGGGCCAGATGGTCATGATTTCCGGCAACAGCTTCCTGTCCATCTACCTGGGCCTGGAATTGATGTCGCTGTCGCTCTATGCGCTGGTGGCCCTGCGTCGTGACCATGCCGCTTCCACTGAAGCTGGCATGAAGTATTTCATCCTGGGTGCCCTGGCTTCGGGCTTCCTGCTGTACGGCATGTCCATGCTGTATGGTGCGACCGGTGGTGCGCTGGAATTGAACGAAGTGTTCCGCGCCATCGCCTCCGGTACCGTTGACCGCACGGCACTGGTGTTCGGCATCGTGTTCGTGGTTGCAGGCCTGGCCTTCAAGCTGGGTGCCGTGCCCTTCCACATGTGGGTGCCTGACGTCTACCAGGGTTCACCCACTCCGGTGACCCTGTTGCTGGGCGCCGCACCGAAGCTGGCCGCGTTCGCCATCATCTTCCGCCTGCTGGTCGAAGGCATGTTGCCGCTGGCCGAGCACTGGCAGCAGATGCTCATGGTGCTGGCCGTGTTGTCCATCATCCTGGGTAACGTCACTGCCATCGCGCAGACCAACATCAAGCGTATGCTGGCCTATTCGACCATCTCCCACATGGGCTTCATGCTGCTGGGCATGATGTCGGGCGTGATCGACAGCAACCTGTTCTCGGCCGTCAATGCCTACAGCTCCTCGCTGTTCTATGCCATCACCTACGTGATCACCACCCTGGGTAGCTTCGGCGTGATCATCCTGCTGTCGCGCTCGGGCTTCGAAGCCGATACCCTGGACGACTTCAAAGGCCTCAACCAGCGCAGCCCCTGGTTTGCCGCCGTGATGATGATCATGATGTTCTCGCTGGCCGGTATTCCTCCGCTGGTGGGCTTCTACGCCAAGCTGTCGGTACTGCAGGCCGCCATGGTGACCGGTCAGCTCTGGTTGCCGGTGCTGGCCGTGATCTTCTCGCTCATCGGTGCCTTCTACTACATCCGCGTGGTCAAGGTGATGTACTTCGATGAGCCGACCGACACCAGCAAGATCGTCGCCACGCCCGAAATGCGCGTCGTGCTGAGCGTCAATGGTATTGCCGCAGTGGCCTTGGGCCTGTGGCCGGGTCATCTGATGGACGCCTGCACCAATGCCATCGTCACCACGCTGGCGACCTTCCTCAGCAAGGTCGTGTCGTAAGGGAACAGGGGAATGAACGTTTCCCTGTTGAGCTGGATCGTGATCCTGTTGGCCGCCCTGGCGGCCAATTTGCCATTCTTCAACCAGCAGTTGTTCGGCCTGATTCCGTTAAGCCGGAATGCGGCCTGGGTCAAGCCGGTATGGGTGCGCCTGCTGGAGCTGGTGGTCTTGTATTTCCTGGTCGGGTTGGTGGCGCGTCAGCTGGAAGCTGGCATCGGCAACCTCTTTTCGCAGGGCTGGGAATTCTATGCCATCACCGGCTGTCTGTTCCTGGTGCTGGCCTATCCCGGCTACGTGATGCGCTATCTGCGCAAGCAACACGCCTGAACCTGCCAGCATGAGGCGTCGATTTCCCATCGGCGCCTTTTTTCCTTGGACCGCCCCATGTCGGCGCGTCCAGCCGCCTTCCCATCCTCACCTCTAGCCACGCTCATATCATGGACGCCCACCTCAAAGAGACGCAGAAAGACAGCCGCCGGGTCTACGAAGGCCACTTCCTCAAAGTCCAGAAGGACACCATCGTGCTGCCCGATGGCAAGGAATCTACCCGCGAATACATCAAGCATCCCGGTGCCGTTGCAGTGCTGCCCTTGTTCGATGATGGCAGTGTGCTCATGGAGCGCCAGTTCCGCTATCCGCTGGATCGCGTCTTCATCGAATTCCCGGCCGGCAAGCTCGATGACCGGCGAAGGCAAGAAGGAGCTGGCGCACAAGGCGCGCGAAGCCGAACATGAAGCCCATGCCTACATGGAAAAGTACGAGAAGATGGAAATGGCGGCCGGGATGCTGCAAGTGGCCATCGTGCTGGCTTCGGCCACCATCATCTCCGGCGTGGCAGTGCTGGCCTACCTATCCATGGGCATCGGCGTGGTGGCGCTGGCCTTCGTGGGAGCCGGACTGCTGGGCGCGGTGATCTGATTGTCCTGGCCGCTGCCGGTGACGGCAGCCATGATGAAACGCCGGCTTCACGCCGGCGTTTTTCATCGGGCCTCACCCTCGCTCACCCTCGCTCACCCTCGCTCACCATCGGCTTCACAGCGCAGTCCATCGCAATAAAACCGTAGCCCGCAACAATCTTTCCCCGCTCCACTGCTGCATACTGCCAGCCTTTCCCGTTGCTGCGGTGGCATCGACCACCTTTGACTGATGCGTTCCAACCCGATTCTGCAAGGCATGTTCTATAGCGCCCTGGCCGGCGCCGCCTGGGGCCTGGTGTTCCTGGCCCCGGAACTGACCCGCGCCTTCTCGCCCTGGCAATTGACCGCCGGGCGCTACCTGGCCTATGGCCTGGTCGCCGCGCTGCTGATC
>NZ_BADI01000014.1:0-1602 GCF_000333555.1 Herbaspirillum sp. B65
TTCATGGTCTTCCATGGCAAGGAGCGCTTCGGCCAGGCCCACGCGCATGACGACCATCACGCCCCGGCTGCGGCCCATGGCGTGCATGACGATCACGGCCACGATGCGCATGATGCCCATGATGACCACGGTCATGACGAGCACCATCACGGTCTGGCTCCGGGGCAGAAGCCGCACGAGTCGCCGCTGGTGGTGACCCTGCCGCTGATCCTGCTGGCCATTCCTTCGGTCATCATTGGTTTCTTCGCGATCTCGCCGATGCTGTATGGCGACTTCTTCAAGGGCGTGATCTTCTTTGGTGACAACCACAAGGTCATGGAAGAACTGGCCCACGAATACCACGGTCCGCTGGCCATGGTGCTGCACGCCTTTACCACTGCACCGCTGTGGCTGGCCATTGCCGGTGTGGTCGTGGCCTACTACTGCTACATGATCAACCCGCGCGTGCCGGCCTGGTTCAAGGAAAAGTTCAGCATCATCTATACCATCCTGGACAACAAGTACTACATGGACAAGTTCAACGAAGTGGTCTTCGCCGGCGGTGCCCGCCTGCTGGGCAACGGACTGTCCATCGTGGGCGACCGTGGCATCATCGACGGCTTGTTCGTCAACGGCAGTGCCAAGGTCGTCGGCTGGTTCTCGAAGTTCACGCGTCTCTGGCAGTCCGGTTACATCTATCACTATGCATTCGTGATGATCATCGGGGTGCTGGGTTTCCTGGTGTGGTTCATGCCGTTCCCGTTCGCCAAATAAGCTGTCCGAGTAAATAACAACCATGATGCAGTCAACATTTCCCATCTTGAGCCTCGCGATCTGGGTACCGATCGTCTTCGGCATCCTCGTCCTGGCACTGGGCCGCGACAGCAATCCGGGCCTGGCCCGCTGGCTGGCGTTGTTCGGTTCGCTGGTCGGCCTGGTCGTTACTTTCCCTCTGATCCAGCATTTCGATCCGCTGGCGCACGGTTACCAGTTCGTCGAAAAGACGCCTTGGATTGACCGCTTCAGCATCAGCTACTACCTCGGCCTGGACGGTATCTCGCTGTGGTTCGTGCCGCTGACGGCCTTCATCACGGTCATCGTGGTGCTGGCCGGCTGGGTGGTGATCCAGAAGCGCGTGGCTCAGTACATGGGCGCCTTCCTGATCCTCTCGGGCATCATGGTCGGCGTCTTCTCGGCGCTGGACGCGATGCTGTTCTACGCCTTCTTCGAAGCGACCCTGATCCCGATGTTCATCATCGTCGGTGTGTGGGGCGGCGACAACCGCGTGTATGCGGCTTTCAAGCTGTTCCTCTACACGCTGCTGGGTTCGCTGTTGATGCTCATCGCGCTGATTTATCTCTACTTCGTCTCCGGCGGCAGCTTCGAGATCCCGGTCTGGCACCAGGTACCGCTGTCGATGCTGGAACAGAAGATCCTGTTCTTTGCCTTCCTGGGCGCCTTTGCCGTGAAGGTGCCGATGTGGCCGGTACACACCTGGCTGCCGGACGCCCACGTGCAGGCGCCCACCGGCGGCTCCATCGTGCTGGCGGCAATCATGTTGAAGCTGGNCGCCTACGGTTTCCTGCGCTTCTCGCTGCCGATCCTGCCTGACGCCAGCCATGC
>NZ_BADI01000013.1:0-1187 GCF_000333555.1 Herbaspirillum sp. B65
AGGGCTTCATGGAGAAGGGGCAGTTGCTGGCCAATGCGTCGCGGCTGGAGGGCATCCCCGGGGTGATCGTGCAGGGCCGCTATGACCTGGCGACGCCCGCCAAGTCGGCCTGGGATTTGCACCAGGTCTGGCCAGGCTCGCAACTGCACCTGATCGACAGCGCCGGTCACGCCTATAACGAACCCGGCATCCTCGACCAGTTGATTGCGGCCACCGACCGTTTTGCCGATCGCTGATCGCTGCATTCCCTGGTTCAGACGCTCCCCTCGCGGGAGCGTTTTTTTATCCGTCTTTCTTGCGGCTGCGCTTGCCGACCGACTCATCCTTGGTCATCGCTGCCAGTGGCGACGCGCTCGCATACACCTCTTCCAGTTGCGCCAGTCGTGTATTGAGCTTGCCCAGCACCGTGGTAAGCGCGCTGATCTCTTCTTCGTTCAACACCGTGAACAGGCCATCCATGAAGGTTTTCTTCACGGGTTCCGACGCCCGCAGCACTTCCTTGCCCGCCGCTGTCAAAGCGATGTACTTGACGCGCCGGTCATGGGTATCTGCGCTACGCAACACCAGGCCGTCGCGCTCCAGTCCATCGATTGCCTCGGTGATGGTACGCGGCGCAAAGCCGAAGGCCGCGACCAGATCGGCCGCCCGCACCGGACTGTTGCGCTCGATGTGGCCGAGCATCTTGTTGCGGGCCAGGGACGCACCTTCGCCCGCCATGAGCTTGTCCAACGCGCGGTGCGAACGCACGTAGAAGTCGCGTAGCGCCTCGGCGGCGCTGCTGTGATCGTTTGTAAAGCGTGTAGACATAATTTTTCCAGATACCATATCATATGGTACCTCATTAATTTCTTTCTTCGTGTGATCGAAGTCCTATTGAAGCTGTATTGATGCCGTATTGCCCTGGTATCAAGAGCGTATTGAAACCGTATTGCACCGTATTGAATGGCAGCCCCAAGCCATCATCGCCCCCGATATTAGGATAAAAAAGATGACCGACGCCACCTCCAGCAACCCAGAAACCCATCCACCGCAGCCCCGATCCGCCTCCACCGGCAGCCAGAACACGCCCCCCACGAAACGCATGAGCCCACGCGCCCGCTTCGTGCTGCGCGCCCTGGGCCTGCTGGTGCTGGTGATCGTGGTAGCCTGGGTGCTGTACTACCAGTTCCGCGGCAAGTATCGGAAAG
>NZ_BADI01000012.1:0-1675 GCF_000333555.1 Herbaspirillum sp. B65
TTCATCGGCAAGTTGGCATAGCCCAGGCCGCCCAGCGGGTGATCCGACGCGCCGGCCGGAATCGCATAGGGCTTGCCACCCTTGGCGCGCACTTCTTCCAGGGCACGGGCCCAGGTGTCTTTCTCGGTGGTGGAGTAGCCATAGCCGCCCATGATGGGATTGCCGCCCATGATGCGGGTCAGCAGGATGTTGCCGACCTTGTCGTAGACCGGGTCATCCCATTCCAGCCAGGTTTCCTGCACGGTATAGGACTTCATGCCCACGGCGGCTGCGGCCGCGCAGACCTGGCGGGTGTGGTTGGATTGGATGTTGCCGATCGAGACCAGGGTGTCGCAGCCCTTGGCCAGTGCATCGGCCACCAGCCATTCGAGCTTGCGGATCTTGTTGCCGCCGAAGGCCAGGCCCGAGGAGACGTCATCGCGCTTGGCCCACACTTCCACGCCCAGCATGGCGGAAAGGCGTTCCAGCTTGTGGATGGGGGAAGGGAAGAAGCCCAGCGTCTTACGGGGGAAGAGTTTGTCGAGTGCCAGCATGGTGGAGTGCTCCGGTTCAGGTGGATGGTCGAAAGTGGTCCGAATCTGGTTCGATTCATATCGAATCGCCGGGATCAACTTTACGCCTGCCGATTAAAATGGTGCTTCCGAATTTGTGGCATTATTCGTGATGAAAAATCGATGTAAATTATTTCATGCAAAGAAAATTGCGATAAAACCATACTAGGAGAAATATTCATCATGTCGCTAGACCGCATGGACAAGCGCATCCTCAAGGCGCTGCAGAAGGATGGCCGCATCGGCAATGCCGAGCTGGCCAAGAAGCTGGGCATGAGCGCCACCGCCTGCTGGAATCACACCAAACGCCTGATGGACGAAGGCTATGTGAAGGAAGTGCGCGCCATCCTCGACCCCGAGAAACTGGGCCTGCCGGTGCTGGTGACGGTGGGCGTGGTGCTGGACCGCTCCACCCCGGAGAGCTTTGCCGAATTCGAAAAGGCCGTGCGCGAGATCGCTGCCGTCCAGGAATGTCTGCTGCTGGCCGGCGAGTTCGATTACTGGATCAAGCTGCGGGTGAAGGATCTGCAAGCCTTCAACCGTTTGCACGCCAATACCCTGCTGCGCTTGCCGGGGGTGCGGCAATTGCGCTCCTTCTTCGTGCTCAACGAGGTCAAGAACAACCCGGAACTGGTGGTCGAGTGAAGGATCTTGCTTCCAGTCCTATACTTCGTTTTTCGCTTGGTTTTTGGTTTTCGTTTATCTTCACTTTCAAGGATTCCCGATGAGCTCCACCAGCAACGCTCCCTTGCGCAGCCTCTATCCTCCCATCGAACCCTACGACCATGGCTTGCTGGACGTGGGTGATGGTCACCAGGTCTACTGGGAAGTCTGCGGCAATCCGAATGGCAAGCCGGTGGTGTTCCTGCACGGTGGCCCCGGTGGGGGCTGTGGTCCCTCGCACCGGCGCCTGTTCAATCCGGAGAAATACCGTATCGTGCTGTTCGACCAGCGTGGCTGTGGTCGCTCGCTGCCGCACGCCAATCTGGACGCCAACACCACCTGGGACCTGGTGGCCGATATCGAACGCCTGCGCGAACTGCTGGGCATAGAGCGCTGGCAGGTGTTCGGCGGTTCCTGGGGCAGCACGCTGGCGCTGGCCTATGCCCAGACCCATCCACAGC
>NZ_BADI01000011.1:0-1730 GCF_000333555.1 Herbaspirillum sp. B65
GCATTGTAGCGAAGCGCAATGACGGTCAGCACCGGCAGCTTGGAAAAGGCACTACGTGTCATGGAATTACCCAAGAATATGCAAATATCAGAAGGGATGTATTCTATTTTGTAATTATTTTCGAAAAAATCCGGTATTTCGCAATTCTTTATCTCTATATAAGCAATAATGATTGCACCAATCTGGGTAACAATGCTCTCATCGGGCAGTGCGCTTGGACGCTTGCAATAGCTCAATGTCTGATCCAGGCCTTCGCATTGAGTTGTACTTTTAGTTGTAATTCTTGGTTGTATTAGTCATAGGAAAGCGATGGATACCCTGCAAAACATGCGCGTCTTCACGCGTGTGGTCGAGGCCGGCAGTTTTACTCAGGCGGCCCAGCAGATGGGCTTGACCACGGCCCATGTCTCGCGTGCGGTGGCCGACCTGGAGCGCCACCTGCGGACCCGTCTGATGAACCGTACCACACGCCGCATCGCCCTGACCGAGGCTGGCGAACGTTATTTGCTGCGTTGCCAGCAGATCATGTCCTATGTCGATGAAGCCGAGGCCGAGGCCAGTGCGGCCTACGTCAAGCCGTCCGGGCGCCTGCGCATCCATGCCATGACCAGCTTCGGCCAGCGCTACGTGATTCCCTCCATTTCGGGCTACCACAAGCGTTACCCGGATGTGGCGGTGGAGTTGACGCTGGCCCAGCGCATTCCCGACATGCTGGAAGAGGGTTACGACGTTTCGCTGGTGCTGGCGCGTGAATTGCCCGATTCCGGCCTGATCTACCGCCAGCTCGGTACCACCTTCAGCATGTTGTGTGCGGCTCCGGCCTACCTGGATAAATACGGCGTGCCGCAACAGCCGGCCGATTTGCTCCATCATGCCTGTCTGCAGTTGGTGAGCCCCATTTCGCCGCTGGACGAATGGGCGCTGGAGGGGCCGGAGGGGGCGTCGGTGATCGCCGTGAAGAGCTATTTCCAGGTCAATGTGGCCGAAGCCATGCTTACCGCCGTGCGCGAAGGCATGGGGATCGGCGTGCTGCCGATCTATTCGGCCGTGGATGCCTTGCGTGCCGGGACCATCGTGCGGGTGTTGCCGCAGCATCGCTTGCAGAACATGGGGGTGTATGCGCTGTATCCTTCACGTCAGTACCTGGACGCCAAGATCAGCACCTGGGTAGACTGGATGCACGAAACAGTGGACAAGACCCTGCAGGAAGACCATCAGGCGCTGGAACGCCTGGGCAGCCTGCGCGAGGAAATGCAAGGACTGGCTGCGCGCGGCGCGACGCTGGGCTAATCAAACAAGGCAAGCAAAGGTGACCATATGGGATGGCTGGCCGTAGGCATAGGAGCAACGCTGGGCGCCTGGTTGCGCTGGCGCATCTCGGTGGTGTGGAACGTGGCCGGGCACTTCGTGCCGCTGGGCACGCTGGCGGCTAACTGGATCGGCGCCTTCGTGATCGGTTTCCTGGTGGCCTATTTCGAGGAACATCCCGGCTTGCCGCCGGAATGGCGACTCTTTGCGGTGACCGGTTTCCTGGGCGGGCTGACCACTTTCTCGACCTTCTCGGCCGAGGCCATGATCCTGCTGCAACGGGGTGACTACCTGTGGGCCATCGGCCACTCCGGCTTGCACCTGCTGGGCTCCATCGTGTTGTGCGTTGCCGGGTTTGCAAGCTATCGCGCCTTGGCAGGCTGAGCACTCGNCGTGAACTGATGCAAATCAAACCGAAACGG
>NZ_BADI01000010.1:0-1633 GCF_000333555.1 Herbaspirillum sp. B65
TGCAGGAAAGCGCTGGCCGACGCGCAATCCCAGGCGGTCGGCCACGACAATCAATACATTGAACCGGTCCACCTGATCCTGGCGCTGCTGACCCAGGACGATGGCGGCGCACGCTCGCTGTTGCAGCGCGCCGGCGTGAATGTGAACGGTCTCATCAGCGCCTTGCAGGCCGCTCTCAAACGGTTGCCGCAAGTCTCCGGCAATGGCGGCGAAGTGCAGGTCGGCCGCGAACTGGTGGCCTTGCTCAACCTGGCCGACAAGGAAGCGCAAAAGCATGGCGACCAGTTCGTGGCCAGCGAAATGGTGCTGCTGGGCCTGGTGGACGACAAGTCCGACGCCGGCCGTGCCGCCCGCGAGAATGGGCTGACCCGCAAGTCGCTGGAGGCGGCCATTACTGCCGTGCGCGGTGGCGCCTCGGTCTCTTCTCAGCAGGATGAAGGCCAGCGTGAAGCCCTGAAGAAATACACCCTGGACCTGACCGAGCGCGCCCGTGCCGGCAAGCTCGATCCGGTGATCGGCCGCGACGATGAAATCCGCCGCGCCATCCAGGTGCTGCAACGGCGCAGCAAGAACAATCCGGTCTTGATCGGTGAACCCGGCGTGGGCAAGACTGCCATCGTCGAAGGCCTGGCCCAGCGCATCGTCAATGGCGAAGTGCCGGACAGCCTCAAGTCCAAGCGCGTACTGTCGCTGGACATGGCAGCGCTGTTGGCCGGTGCCAAGTACCGCGGTGAATTCGAGGAACGCCTCAAGGCGGTCCTGAAGGAAATCGCCCAGGACGAAGGCCAGACCATCGTCTTCATCGATGAGCTGCACACCATGGTCGGTGCCGGCAAGGCCGAAGGCGCCATGGATGCCGGCAACATGCTGAAGCCGGCCCTGGCACGCGGCGAACTGCATTGCGTGGGCGCCACCACCCTGGACGAATACCGTCAGTACATCGAAAAGGATGCTGCCCTGGAACGCCGCTTCCAGAAGATCCTGGTCGATGAGCCCAGCGTGGAAGCGACCATCGCCATCCTGCGCGGCCTGCAGGAAAAGTATGAAGTGCACCACGGCGTGGACATCACCGACCCGGCCATCGTGGCGGCAGCCGAGCTGTCGCATCGCTACATCACCGACCGCTTCCTGCCGGACAAGGCTATCGACCTGATCGACGAAGCCGCTTCCAAGATCAAGATCGAAATCGACTCCAAGCCGGAAGTGATGGACAAGCTCGACCGTCGCCTGATCCAGCTGAAGATCGAGCGCGAAGCCGTCAAGCGCGAGAAGGACGAAGCCTCGCAGAAGCGCCTGCAACTGATCGAGGAAGAAATCGAGAAGCTGGAGCGTGAATACGCCGACCTGGAAGAAATCTGGAAGGCCGAGAAATCCACCGCCCAGGGTGGCCAGCAATTGAAGGAAGAAATCGAGAAGGTGCGTCTGCAGATGGAAGAGGCCACCCGCAAGAGCGACTGGCAGAAGGTCTCGGAACTGAAGTACGGCAAGCTGGCCGAGCTGGAAGCTGCGCTGGAGGTGCAGAACAAGAAGGATGCGGCCGGCGTGGTCAGCGAAAAGCCCAAGCTGGTGCGCACCCAGGTGGGCGCCGAGGAGATCGCCGAGATCGTGGCGCGCGCCACCGGCATTTCCGTAT
>NZ_BADI01000009.1:0-849 GCF_000333555.1 Herbaspirillum sp. B65
GCGCGAATCCGGCTATGCCGTGGACCTGGCGCGTACCGGCACCGATGGTCTGCACCTGGCGCTGGAGCAGGACTACGATCTGGTGGTGCTGGACGTGATGCTGCCCGGCCTGGACGGCTGGCAGGTCATGAGCGCGCTGCGCAGCAAGCGCGATCTGCCGGTGCTGTTCCTGACCGCCAGGGACCACGTCGATGATCGCATCCGCGGCCTGCAACTGGGTGCCGACGATTACCTGGTCAAGCCCTTTTCCTTCACCGAACTGGTGCTGCGCATCCGCACCCTGCTGCGCCGGGGCGTCACGCGCGAGGCCGAGGTCTATGAGATCGCCGACCTGCAACTGGACCACGTGCGCCACAAGGTCACGCGCCAGGGGCTCAACATCGCCCTGACTAACAAGGAATTCATGCTGCTGCACCTGCTCATCAAGCGCCAGGGCGAAGCGCTGTCGCGCAGTGTGATCGCATCCCAGATCTGGGATATGAACTTCGACAGCGACACCAACGTGGTCGACGTCGCCATCAAGCGCCTGCGCGCCAAGATCGATGCCCCGTTCGAGAAGAAACTGATCCACACCGTGCGCAGCGTGGGCTACATGTTTTCGGAACACCCATGAGCCAGGCCACCGCACATGCACGCGGCTGGACCCTGACCACCCGCGTGACCGCCCTGTTCGCGCTGATGACCTGCCTGGTGGTAACCGGCCTGGGGCTGTATCTGGATCGCGCCGCAGGCGATGCCCTGGCACAGCGCGCCGACCAGGCCTTGATCGGCCGGGTCGAGCACTTCCGCAACCTGATGCACGATCTGTACAACGTGGAGCAGATGGAGCAGCGCCCGGCGCTGTTCGAA
>NZ_BADI01000008.1:0-24636 GCF_000333555.1 Herbaspirillum sp. B65
GCGCGCCCTGATTCTGCGGGCGCTGGATATCCTGCAGTCGGTGCCGGTGCTGGGCTTTCTCTCGGCTACCGTGACCGGCTTCATGGCCCTGTTCCCGGGTAGCCTGATGGGCGTGGAATGCGCAGCCATCTTCGCCATCTTCACCGGCCAGGTGTGGAACATGGCCTTCGGCTTCTATCACTCCATGGTCACCATCCCGACCGACATGCAGGAAGCCGCCACCACCTATCGCTTGACCGCCTGGCAGCGCTTCCGTACCGTGGAATTGCCGGCCTCGGCCCACAGCCTGATCTGGAACTCCATGATGTCCTTCGGCGGCGGCTGGTTCTTCGTGGCGCAAAGCGAAGCCATCAGCGTCATGAACAAGGATCTGAAGCTGCCCGGCCTGGGTTCCTACATGGCACAGGCCATCGACAAGGGCGACCATACGGCAGCGCTGTGGGCCGTCATCGCCATGCTGGCGCTGATCCTCATCAGCGATCAACTGGTCTGGCGGCCGCTCCTGGCCTGGGCCGACAAGTTCAAGATCGAACTGACCGAATCGACTTCGCCGCCGACCTCCTGGGTCTATGACCTGCTGCGCGGCTCCTACGTCTTTACCTGGCTCGATGAAAAACTGTGGACCCCGCTGGGCAACTGGCTGGCGCGTCATCGCCCGGCCACCGCCGGCAACCTGACTCCGGCGCGGGTAGCACGGCGGCGCTGGACCAATCGCCTGGTCTCGGGTGTCATCTTCGGCCTGCTGATCTTCGAATCCCTGCGCGGCCTGGTGGCGGCCATCGATGCACTGCACGGGGCCATGAGCTGGAGCCTGTTCGGTCACATCGTCTGGTGGGCTTCCTGACCCTGCTGCGGGTGCTGGCCATGACGGTGATCGCTACCCTGATCTGGACCCCGGTGGGTGTATGGATCGGCTCCAAGCCGCACATCGCCCGCTTCGCCCAGCCGCTGGCGCAGATCGGCGCGTCCTTCCCGGTCAACATGACCTTCCCGCTGGTGGTGGGCTGGTTCGTCGCCGGCAACGTCAGCATGAACTGGGGCAGCATCCTGTTGATCGCCATGGGCACGCAGTGGTACATCCTCTTCAACGTCATCGCCGGCGCCATGGCCATCCCCAATGACTTGAAGGAAGCCGCCCGCATGTATGGCCTGTCGCGCTGGAACCTGTGGAAGACCCTGATCCTGCCGGCCATCTTCCCGTTCTGGGTGACCGGCGCCTGTACCGCTGCCGGCGGCGCCTGGAATGCCTCCATCGTGGCCGAACTGGCCAACTGGGGCGATGTGTCGCTCAAGGCCGATGGCCTGGGCGCCTATATTTCGGCGGTCACCAAGTCCGGTGATACGCCTCTCATCATCGCCAGCATCGGCGTGATGTCGATGTTCGTCGTGATGATGAACAAGTTTGTCTGGCGTCGCCTGTATGCCTTCGCCGAACGCCGTTTCCGCCTCGATTGACCTTGAGCCCAGCCATGACTACCTCTCAACAACGCCCTGCCGTCGCCGAACTGTGCGCGGTCAGCAAATCCTATAACACTGCCGGCGGCCACGAGCTCAAGGTGCTGGACAACATCGACCTGGCCGTGCACGAAGGCGAACTGCTGGCGCTGCTGGGCCAATCCGGCTCGGGCAAGTCCACCATCCTGCGCTGCCTGACCGGGCTGGTCGAGCCCAGCTCGGGCCACACCATGGCGGCCGGCAAGCAATTGTATGGCGTCAACCGCGATGCCTCGGTGGTGTTCCAGACTTTCGCGCTCTACCCGTGGCTGACGGTGGAACAGAATGTGGCCGTCGGCCTGATGTCGCACAACCCGACCCGCGAAGAACGCGATGCGGCGGTAGACCGCGCCATCGAACTGATCGGCCTGGGCAACTACCACAGCGCCTATCCGCGCGAGCTCTCCGGCGGGATGCGCCAGCGTGTGGGCATTGCACGCGCGCTGGTGTCCAAGCCCAAGCTGCTGTGCCTGGATGAAGCCTTCAGCGCCCTGGACGTGCTGACCGCAGAAAACCTGCGCCAGGAATTGATCAGCCTGTGGCGCGCCCCGGACAGTGGCCTGACCTCGATTTTCATGGTGACCCACAACATCGAGGAAGCGGTGGAAATGGCCACCCGCATCGTCGTGGTGTTCCCGCGTCCGGGCCGCCTGGGCCTGGTGCTGGACAATCCGCTGCCCTATCCGCGCGACTCCAAGAGCCCGGAATTCCAGCGCCTGGTCAACATCATCCACGAAGCCATTACCACCCTCTCGCTGCCCGACCTGCCGCCTGAAACGCATGTGCCGGGCGAACCGATCTCGCGCGGTCGCAAGCGCATGGAGTCGATCCCGCTGATCCCGGTGGGCCAGATCCTGGGCTTGATGAGCCTGTTGCACGATGAGCCGGAACTGAACAACATCTACGACATTTCGGATGAAATCGGCAAGGAATTCGGCGAGACCATCGCCACCGTGAAGGCCGCGGAAATCCTGGAATTGGTGGATACCCCCAAGCAGGAGGTCTACCTGACCGACCTCGGTCGCCGCTTCGTGGCCGCCGACCGCAAGGGTCAGCGCGCCATCTTCGCCGAGCAGGTCTACAAGCTGCGCATCTTCCACATCATCCTGGCAGTGCTGGGCGAGGCCGAGGAAATCGAGGCCGAGCGCGTCTTGAAGGACATCGGCAGCGCCCTGCCCTACGACAACCCGGAAAAGACCTTCGAAACCATGATCGCCTGGGGCCGCTATGCCGGCCTGATGGATTACAACGCCAAGACCGGCATGGTGTTCGTGCCCAAGGACGAAGACGACGAAGACGGCGCCCAGGGCTGAGCGCCGCCTGTCAGATCACTGCAAGGCCGGCAGGGCCGCGCCTTGCAATGCGCCGACATTGGCGTTGTTGCTGGCCGCCGCGATGGTGGACGCATCGGTGCGGATCTTGAAGATCGAGACCACCTTCAGCAAGCCGCTGGCCTGCTGCGACAAGGACTGCGCCGCCGCGCTGGCTTCTTCCACCAGCGCCGCATTCTGCTGGGTCACCTGATCCATCTGCACGATGGCGGTATTGATCTGTTCGATGCCGCTGCCCTGTTCCTGGGAGGCCGTGGCGATATTGTTCATGATCTCGCCGAAACGCTGCACCGAGGCCACGATCTCGCTCATCTGATGACCGGCATTGGCCACCAGTTCCGAACCCGCATTCACGTGCGACATCGATTCACCGATCAAGTCCTTGATCTCCTTGGAGGCCACCGCACTGCGCTGGGCCAGCGAGCGCACTTCCGTGGCCACCACCGCAAAACCGCGTCCCTGCTCGCCGGCGCGCGCCGCTTCCACCGCCGCATTCAAGGCCAGGATATTGGTCTGGAAGGCGATGCCTTCGATCACGCCGATGATGTCGGCCATCTTGCCCGAGCTGGCCGAGATCTTGTCCATGGTCGAGACCACCCGATCGAAGGCTGCGCTGCCGCTGGTGGCGGTCTGCGCGGCCCCACCCGAGAGGCGCAGCGCTTCGGCGGCGTGGTCGGTGTTCTGGCGCACGGTGGTGGTCAGCTCTTCCATGCTGGCAGCGGTTTCTTCCAGCGAGGCGGCTTGTTCCTCGGTGCGCTGCGAGAGATCGAAGTTGCCTTGCGCGATCTGGCCACTGGCCACCGAGATGGTTTCGGCGGCCGACTTGATGCCATAGGCGATCACGTTCAACTGGTAACGCATCTGCTCGATGGACGCCATCAGGCTGGAACCATCACCAGCACGCACGCGCACCGTGGCGGTCAGGTCGCCGCTGGCGATCTCGCGCGCAATGGACTGCGCCTCGGAGGGTTCGGCGCCCAGTTGACGCAGGATGCTGCGCGCAATCGCCACCGCGGCCACGATGCCCACCAGCAATGCCAGTGCCACGGAAGTCAGCATCAGGGTACGCAGCCATTCGTAGGTGCTGCGTGCGCTGACGGCGGCTTCGTCATTGAGCTGGTCTTCGAATTCGGAGAGTTCGGTCAGCGACTTGATCCAGGCCTGCTGCTTGGGGCGCACTTCGCTGATGAGCACCTTCACAGCCTCGGCCGGCTTGTTCTCCAACCCCAATTGCAAGGCCTTGGCCATGAGCGGGACGGTGGCGTTTTCATCGGCCTTGACCTGCGCCAACAGCTTGTGTTCACGCTCGGTGGTGCCGGCTTCGGTGGCAAACATCTTCTCCAGGGCGGTGTAGGCGTCGGCGTAGAGTTTTTCCTGGCGCGCCAGGGTCTGCGCTTCGACCTGCATGGAGGCTTCGTCTTCCAGCAAGGCAATATTGCGAATGGCGATGGCGCGCTGGCTCAAGGCATTGCGCAAGGCACTGGCCAGCTTGATTTCGGCATTATTGACGCGAGTGATATCGGTGAGCGCATCATTGACGCGCGACATACCGTAGAAACCCAATGCAGAGATACCCAGCAAAAACACCAGGATCAGGCCAAAGCCCAATGCCAGCCTGGTCACGACTTTCAACTTACCCATGATGATTTGACCCCCTATGTAATATCCCCTGACCGGTCTAGTAGCTGGCTGAGGGAAAGTTTGAAGGAGCTTGCGCGAAGATGAACTGCCGAACCTGTCTGCTTGAATCGGGCGGACGGGGGATGATCGCTATTGTGGTTGTGATGAACATCCGTGGCAGTCGGCGCACCGGCAAGCAAAGGCCAGTCTAAGCGCTCACGGGAAAGTGCAAAGCGTGGATCAACGAGGATTTAACCGGTCTCTAAAAAAGTTACACCACGACGTACATTTCAGTGTTGAGCATCGCTGCGGTCGCCCTGACGTTTTCTGCACCGTGTCCCCTAAAAGCTCATCAGGCGGGCGATTGCGCCTGGCGCCGCAGACGGCTGGCACTCACTGCGGTGGCCAGCGCGGTGGCTGCCGTGGCGACCCACAAGGCGATACGAATCGCCTCGCCATCTTCAAGCGCACTCATCTGCAAGCTACCTTGCTCTACGGCATGAGCAGTGTAGATCGCCAGGATCATGCCCAGCAGTGCCGCGCCCAGGCACTGGCCGAAAGTGCGCATGATGGCCAGCACGCCCGACGCATTGCCGCTGCGCTCGCGCGAGACATTGCCGAGCATCTCGCGATTGTTGGGGCTCTGGAAGAAACCGAAACCCATGCCGCATACCAACGCGCGCCAGCCTATGTCCCAGGCCTGGGCGTGCGCGGGCAGTAGCGCCAGCAAGGCCAACCCGACCGTAAAGAGCGCCAGCCCCAAGCTGGACAGCAGCGCCGGCGAATGACGGTCGGCCAGGCGGCCGGCATGGGGCGCCACCAGGACAATGCCCAGCGGCCACGGAGTAAACAATGCAGCCGATTCAAAGGCGCTGTAGCCATAGCCATTCTGGAACAGGAAGGGCAAGGCCACGAAGGCGATGCCCTGGCCCACGAAGGACACCAGCGAGGTCAGCGCGGCCAGCGAGAAGCGTGCATTGGCAAAGATATCCAGCGGCAACAGGGGCTCGGGGGCGCGACGCTGCCCCCGCACGAAAGCCAGCGCGGCCAGCAGCGCCACCAGGGCATAGGCAGCGGCCTGCAACGTGGCCTGGGTACCCTGGCCGGGTTCGGCCAGGCGCGCACAGGTATCGGCGGCCATGATGAGCGCGCCCATGGCCAGCGCCGACCAACAGGCGCCGGCCATGTCGAAGCGCGCACGCGCAGGCTTGCGCGTCTCGGGAATGGCGCTCCACGCCAGCAGCACGCCCACCATACCCAAGGGCAGGTTGATCAGAAAGATCCACTCCCAGCTCAATGCGGCCAGCAAGGTGCCGCCCAGCACCGGCCCCACCGCCGTGCCGGCCGCCACCAGCACCGCGTTCAGACCGAGGATGCGGCCCAGCAGACGATTGGGAAAGACCGTGCGGTGGATGGCCGGGGCAATGCTGAGCATGGCCGCGCCACCCAGTCCCTGCAACACGCGCATGGCAATAAGCCACTAGACCGAGCGCGACAGTGCGCAACCCAGCGAGGCCAGCGTGAACACCGCCAGCCCGGCCGTGAATTGGATACGAAAGCCCAGCCGCGACGACAGCGCGGCAAACGCCGCCAGCGTCATGGCGGTGGCCAGCAGGTAGGCATTGGCCACCCACACCGACGCCGCAGCCGAGGTATGCAGCGCCAAGCTGATCTGTGGCAGGGCGACGTTGATGATGGTGCCGTCAAACACCGCCATAGTGGTGGCCGTCATCACGGCCAGCATGGCGCGGCGGCGCTGTTGGCCCGGCAAGCCTTCATCGCCGGGCAGATCGGAAAAGAGTTCCATGGTGAGTGCAGAAGATGGGGTCAGGACTTCACTATAGCCAGCCGCAAGACAAGGCGGAAGACGCATGGCTTGCATTGGATCATTGCATACGACGCCATGTCTGGTGACCCATGCTAGGATGCCGACATGACCGCCACCGACCTCAACCTGCTCATCGCACTGGATGCCCTCATCGCCGAAGCCAGCGTGGCCGGCGCCGCGCGCCGCCTGGGCTTGAGCGCCTCGGCCATGAGCCGCACGCTGACCCGCCTGCGCCAGGCCACCGGTGACCAGTTGCTGGTGCGGGCCGGCCGGCAGATGGTGCTCACACCTTGTGCCGAGGCGCTGCGCGAGCGAGTGCGCAATGTGGTGCATGAAGCCCGCTCGGTGTTGCGCCCGTCGGTCCCCGAACTGGACCTGGCGCGCCTGGAACGTGACTTCACCCTGCGCGCCAATGAAGGTTTCATCGAAGCCTGCGGTGCCGCCCTCATTGACGCAGTGACCGCCGAAGCGCCGCTGGTGCGGCTGCGCTTTGCGCCCAAGGTGGAACGCAGCCCGCTGCCGCTGCGCGAAGGCAGCGCCGACCTGGAAATCGGCATGGCCAACGAGATGGGGCCCGAAGTGCGCTTGCAAACCCTGTTTCGCGACCGCTTCGTCGGCGCGGTGCGCATCGGTCATCCGCTGGCGTCGCTACGGCGCGTGACTGCCGAGCGCTACTGCGCCTGCCAACACGTCAGCGCCTCGCCGCGTGGCGACACCCGCAGTCCGCTCGATGCGGCACTGGCCGAACGCGGCCTCACGCGCAAGGTGGTGGCGGTGGTGCCCAGCTATCCCGGCGCGCTGGCCATCGTGCGCGCCTCCGATCTGGTGACCATCGTGCCTTCTTCCTTCCTGACCACCGCTGGCGCACCGCGCACCGATGGCAGTGCCTCCGGCATCCACCGGTTCGAACTGCCGGTGGCCACCGAACCCATCATCGTGTCGCTGATGTGGCATCCACGGGTCGAACTGGACCCGGCCCATCGCTGGCTGCGCGACAAGGTGCGCGCAGTCTGCGCCACCCTGGCGCGGCGCGGGGCCAAGGGCTGATCCACATGGCAATTCTCTGAAAGTCTCCCATGCAACTGCAAGGCACTCACCACGTCGCCATCATCTGTTCCGACTACGCCGTCTCCAAGGCCTTCTACGTGGACCTGCTGGGTCTGCGCGTGATCGCCGAGCATTACCGTCAGGCGCGCCACTCCTGGAAGCTGGACCTGGGCCTGCCCGATGGCACCCAGATCGAACTGTTCTCCTTCCCCCATCCGCCGGCACGCCCCTCGCGCCCGGAAGCCTGCGGCCTGCGCCACCTGTCCTTCGCAGTAGCCGACGTCGTCGCCAGCAAGGCCGAACTGGAAGCGCAAGGCGTGGCGGTGGAAGAGATCCGCGTCGATGAATACACCGGTCGCCGTTTCACCTTCTTTGCCGACCCGGATGGGCTTCCCCTAGAATTATATGAAGTAATCCGCTGAACCTGCCCGTGCACAAGCCGCGCCAGGCCTGCCCGACATTGTCATGGTGAACAAAACTTCCAGGCAGGGCGAGCGCACAGCAGAGCCAACAGCTATACTCGCGCTGCATTCCCGCCGCTGCTGTCTGCGGCTGTCGCCGCTCCCATCCACACCATGCAAAACCTCAAGACTTCCGCTTTCTCGCGCCTGAGTTCCACCACCTTGCTGGGCGCCGCCGTCGTGCTGGGCATGTTGTACTTCGGCCGCGAGATCCTGGCGCCGCTGGCGGTGGCCGGCATTGCCAGCCTGATCATCCTGCCCCTGGTCAGGAAACTCGATGCCCTGGGCCTGAACCGCGCCGCCGCGGCCATGGTCTCGGTGCTGTTGGTGGGCGGCTGCCTGGTGGCGCTGGCGGTGGTATTGACCTTCCAGCTGGTCAGCGTGACCAGCGACCTGCCGCAGTACCGCGACGCCATCCAGGAAAAGGTCGAGAGCGTGCGCGCCATGACCGAGCGTCCCTTCGCCCGACTGGAAGCCCAACTGACGGCGGTGATCCCGCAGCCGATGCCGGAGCCCACGCGCAGCGGCAAGAAGAACGGTCGTGCCGCCAGCGCCGCGGCAACAGCCGCAGCCGCTGCGGCCACCCCGGAAGCCGATACCCGCATGTCGGTGCGCGGCGCCCTGCGACGCCTGTTCGCCCTGGCCTGGGGACCGATCGGCCAGGCCGGCATCGTGCTGGTGCTGCTGGTATTCATCCTGCTGGAACAGGAATCCCTGCGCGAACGGCTGATCCGGCTGGCGGGCTTGACCGAAATGAGCCGCACCATGCAGGCCCTGGGCGATGCCGCCGAAGGGGTGTCGCGTTTCTTCTTTTCGCAGTTCGTGGTCAACCTGGTGTTCGGCCTGACCATGGGTATCGTGCTGGCCGCAGGCGGGGTGCCGCACGCGGTGCTGTGGGGGACGCTGGCCGGGGTGCTGCGTTTCGTGCCCTACCTCGGCGCGCTGGCCTCGGGCTTGATGATTTCGGTGTTCATCGCCGCCATCGATCCGGGCTGGTGGCTGGCGCTGTCCTTCCTGGCCTTCTATGTGGGGCTGGAAGTGATCGTCTCCAACTTCGTCGAGCCGCGCATCTATGGTCACAGCTCCGGCCTCTCGCCGCTGGCGGTGATCGTCTCGGCGCTGTTCTGGGGCAGCCTGTGGGGCCCGATCGGCCTGTTGCTATCGACCCCGCTTACGCTGTGCCTGGTGGTGGCCGGACGTCACGTCGCGGCCCTGGAACCGATTACCATCCTGCTGGGTGAAGCGCCCGACATGAGCCACGCCGAACGCTTCTACCAGCGCGCGCTGGCCGGCGAATCGGATGCCATCATCCGCCACGCCCGCGCCCACCTGCAAAAGCAAAGCTTCGCCAAGTATTGCGACCAGATTCTGCTACCCGGCCTGGCCCTGGCCGCACAGGACCTGCGCCACGGCCGTATCGAAAATGCCCAGCAGGAACGCTTGCTGCGCTCGGTGTCGCAACTGACCGAAGTACTCACGCAAAGTCCGGGCGCCTCGCGCAGCCTGCGGCGCCGACGCCAGGTGCCCTTGCTCAACAGCAGTATCGGCGCCCACCTGCGCGAGTTGCGCCAGGCCCGCCTGGGCCGCTGGCAAGGCTCGCTGGATGTGCCACAGGGCTCGGTGGTGCTGTGCGCCGGCTTGAGCGATGAGCGCGATGACCTGCTTTCGGAATTGCTGGTCCATACCCTGCGCGTGAGCGGCATCGATGCACGCGGCATCACGCTGGACCAGCCGCAAGCGGAGCAGCCCGACAACAGCAAGGCTGAACTGGTATCCATCGTGTTCCTGGTCTATCCGGTGCGCGAGCACCTGGCGACCTGGCTGGAGGTCGTCCGGCTGTTGCGCGAGAACCTGCCGCAGGCTTTGCTGGTGACGATCCGCCCCTCGTTCTTCAATGAAGAGGTGGAGGCTGCTAGCGTCAAGGAGCAGGTGGATATGGTGCTGTCGTCCTTCGAGGAGGGATTGGCGTTTGCTTCGACGCATATGCGGCCGGCGATCAAGGCCTGATTCGCGTTTTGATGCTACGTCCTGGAGCGATCCTTCAAACGCCTGGAGGTTGCTTAAGCTGCCCGACTGGTTTTGATGCCCTGCCCTGCCGCCCAAGCATTGATGTCGTCGCGCCGGATAGCCGCAGCCATCAAACCGGGAAAAGCATCGGGGGTACAGGCAAAGCTGGGCACGCCTAGGCTGGCCAGTTTGGCTGCCAGCTCCCTGTCATACGCAGGAGCCCCTTCATCACTGAGGGCCAGCAGTGCAATGAATTGCACGCCAGACTCGACCAGCTCCCGCGCACGGCTGAGCAAGCCGGCTTCAACTCCGCCCTCATACAGATCGGAGATCAATACCAGGATGGTGTTGCGCGGCTCCCTGATGAGGGTTTGACAGTAGCCAATGGCACCGTTGATGTCGGTGCCGCCGCCCAATTGCACGCCAAAGAGCAGATCAACAGGGTCTTGCAACTGCTCGGTCATGTCGACGACCTGGGTATCGAACACCACCAGCTTGGTGGCCACCGCGGGCAAGCTGGCCATGACCGCGCCGAAGATGCTGGAATACACCACGGAAGCAGCCATGGAACCGCTTTGGTCTATGCACAGCACCACCTCGCGCTGGGGACGACGCGCCTTGCGTCCATAGCCGATGAGCGTCTGGGGCACGATGGTGTTGTAGTCCGGTTGCCAGTGGCGCAGATTGGCGCGCAGGGTACGGTTCCAGTCGATCTCGGCATGTCGCGGGCGGCGATTGCGCTGGCTTCTGTCCAGGGCGCCGCTGATGGCGCTGCGCAAAGGTTCATCGAGCAGCTTGAGCAGTGCATCGACCACACGGCGGACTACCATGCGCGCTGTTTCGCGCGTCTCAGCAGGGATGACGCTGTTGAGCGCGACCAGGCTGGCCACAAGGTGGACATCTGGTTGGGCAGACTCCAGCATTTCTGGCTGGAGCAGCATCTCGCGCATGTTCAATCTGTCGAGTGCGTCGCGCTGCATGACTTGGACGACAGAACTGGGAAAGTAATTGCGTATATCGCCCAACCAACGTGCCACGCTGGGGGCCGAGTCACCCCGGCTGCCCTTGCGTTGCAGCCCCTGGCTGCCTTGGGAGTCGTACAAGGCGTTCAATGCCTGGTCTATGCCACTTAACGTATCCGGCAAGCCGCAGCAGCTTTTTTCAGCTTGCACGCCGAGAACCAGACGCCAGCGTTGCAGGCGGTCCGTGGGCGGTGCCGCGGGGGATGCGACAGATGCTGTAGCGGGTGTTGGCAGGTGGCTTGTCATGGTGATCCCTCAGTCATTCACTCTCACATCAACTGTCTGTTTATTCAGCCGTCAGGCCCAGCAACAGCCGCAGCGTGGGCACGGCCATGGCAGCGCGCTCTGCACTCCAGGTGCGGGCAGCGACTGGTTTGGGCGCAACTGCGGCACCGTGGGCAGCGCGCACGCCCAAGTCATGCCGTTCAGATTGAGAAAAGCGGGCAAAGCTGCGCCGCACCAGCGGAACGATTTGCACAAAGTGCTCGTCAGTCAGATTGGCCAGCCATTGATCGACCAGACTCCATACCTGCACGTCATGCAACAAGACCATCGCATTTTGATTGAGGAATCCCTCCAGCCAATACGCCGCGTCCAGCGGTTCCATACCGGACGAAAGATGGCGCGCCAATTGCGTGGCGACTTCTTCCTGTGACAGATACTGTGCGTCCAGCATCAGACGACAGCACAGGCCCCGCAGCAAAGCGTGCGGGGTTTCGCCCAGTGCGATTTGCTTCAAGGCCCCATGCCAAGCGGCAATCTGCTCTGCCCCTTCGTGTAGGGCAACAGCCTCGTGGGCGGCGAGAATGGGTTGGCGCAAAGATTGCGCCGCCGACTCATCCAAGCCCTGACACGCCAAGGGCAAGCCAATGGCACCGCGCACAATCAAACCGTCCAAGATATGCGCGAGCAATGCGCTATCCGTCTGACGCACACTGCCATAGCGAAACACGCGCACCAAGGGTGGCACCGCACCGATGAGCTGTATCGCATCCCCTGTGAGCGCAGCGCGCGCTTGCAATGCGGCACTCACCACCTCAACGGCGGCAGCCAGTTCGGCCAATAGCACCTGATCAATCAGATCCGCCAAGTCTTCCAGGCGGGTGAGCTGGGCACACTGCTCGGCCACACGAGCGCAGGCGGCTTGCTCCACCGTTGCACCGTAGCGGCTGGCCTCGATCACACGCATGGCAAACTCTGGTTGCCATTGCAGTGCCCAACTCTCACGGAATGTACCCAGGTTGCCACGTGTTGCGCGTGCTGGCTCGCCCCAGTTCAAACCGATCAAACGCAGGCGATGCAGAAAGTGGCTGCGGGCCAGGTCCATGTCTTGGCGCAGATCCAGTTCCAGTACCCGGTGCGTGGCCTCGACCTTGAGCCGCAGTTTTTTCTGCGCTTGTTCCATGTCACGCTGCAAAGGAACAGCGGGCACATCCAGCGGCACCTGCCCCATGACATCACCCACCGTGAGGGCGCGATGGATAAGCTGCAAAGGCGCTGACTCACCCATGCACATGACGGTGCGCACGGCCTCGTCCAGCTCATCCAACCCCGGATGAGCAGCGCCACGCATCACGGCCAGGGTATTGGCAAGCCGCGTGGCCTCGATCACGTGGGCACTGGAGCAATCGATCTGGTGCTCACGCAACAGCCGCGCCACGCGGGCTAACCAGCTAGTGGCGCGGTCAGGTAGATGGGTAGCGTGGGCGGCTGGGTATTTATCTGCATCGGATGCACGCCACAAATGGTCGTACCAGCCCGGCGCGGCCACGCCTGCACCGTAGCCACTGTCCAGCGTGAGGTGATGGTAAGTCCACGGCACCCAGGTGACCTCTGTCTTGACTTTAGGCAAGCTTTTCAATAGGGCGGCATCCGCCTTGATAGTGTGTTGCGCCATCAGAGCAGGGGTATGCCAAGCGCCAGAAACGACGGCGATGCGTTGATACCCCTCCTTGACCGCTTCGCGCACGCACTGACGCATATGGGCTTCCCGCTGTGCTTCGCGTTGCTCATCCTCAGGCGAGCGTTCCCACGACCAAGTTTCACGCAGGCTTGTCATGGCCTCGGTGATGCCACTGAACAAATCCTCACCGTCGCCGCGCTCTTCAATGATTTGATTCCACCAGCTTTCCCCATCGGCAAAGCCGGCAGCGTGGGCCAAGGCATCCAGGGGATCATGTCGCCAGGGCTTGAAGCTGGTATCTGCTCCGTCTGCGGGCTCTTCGTGTATCAGAGGCTGGTCGACCTCGTCGTCGGCCGAGGTGGACGATGGAGGCGATTCCGAGGGTGACACGGGCGCCACAGATGGGGGCGATGCCGACAATTGAGCCAACAAGGCAGAACGTCGTGCCTGCTCTTGCGCCAAACGGACCGCCTGGGGCAAATCGATGAAACGTGTGGGTATGCCACCCTGCACACCGAATTGCAAGGCCTGCCACTCGGGCGAGTAGTCGGCAAAGGGATAGAAAACCGCGTCCTGGGTACTGCCAGAGGTGTAAACAAGCAATGCAACGGGCGCTTTGATTTCCGGGTGCAACACGTAGGGAATGAGCGCATTGGCCTCCGGCGGACCTTCGATCAAGATGCAGTCAGGTCGCAAACTGTCAAGCGCACGCCGCAAGCTGCGGGCGCAGCCGGGGCCGTGGTGACGGATGCCGAAATAATGCACCGGGCCCTGCGCTTGGGCAGGGCCAGATTCCACTCTGGTCGAGGAAGACAGCTCTGCCATCGCAGACGGGGGGGCGGGCTTAGAGTTGCTCACGGCAGGCGCGGTAGAGTTCTATCCAGTCGGGGCGTTCCTTGACCACGGTCTCCAGATACTCCTTCCACACCACCTGGTCTTGCACCGGGTCTTTCACAATGGCACCGATCAGGCCCGAGGCAATGTCCGCTGCGTGCAAGGAACCGTCACCAAAATGCCCGGCCAACGCCATGCCGCTGTTGATCACGGAAATAGCCTCTGCCGTGGACAGCGTGGAGGACGGCGACTTGATGCGCGTCTTGCCGTCTTCTGTCTGGCCATTGCGCAACTCACGGAAAATCTGCACCACGCGGCGAATTTCCTTCAGGCCCGGCGGCTCAGCCGGCAACTCCAGCGCACGGCCCAGCTCTGCCACGCGCTTGGCGACAATCTGCACTTCCTCTTGTTCACTGGACGGCACAGGCAACACCACCGTATTGAAGCGCCGCTTTAACGCACTGGAAAGTTCATTGACACCCTTGTCACGGTTATTGGCAGTGGCAATGACGGAAAAACCGCGTACGGCCTGCACCTCGCTGCCCAATTCGGGAATGGGCAAGGTTTTTTCCGACAGCACCGTGATCAAGGTGTCTTGCACATCCGCCGGGATGCGTGTCAACTCTTCCACACGGGCGATCTTTCCCAGCTTCATGGCCTGCACCAACGGACTGGGCACCAGGGCGTTTTCGGAAGGACCATGCGCCAGCAATTGCGCGTAATTCCAGCCGTAACGCAATTGCTCCTCGCTCGTGCCCGCCGTACCCTGGATCAGCATGGTGGAGTCGCCACTGATGGCGGCCGACAAATGCTCTGACACCCAAGATTTGGCGGTGCCCGGCACGCCGTAGAGCAGCAGGGCACGGTCGGTCGCCAGGGTAGACACGGCAATCTCCATCAGGCGTGGCGCGCCGATGTATTTGGCGCTGACTTCAAAACCGTTGTCGAGCTTGCCGCCCATCAGGTAGGTGAGCACGGCCCAGGGCGAAAGCTTCCAATTCGCGGGACGTTGGCGTTTGTCGACTTTTTGCAGGTTCTCCAACTCCTCTGCAAACTGGTGCTCGGCGTGCTGACGTAAGACTTGCTGTGTGTTGGCATTCATGGATAGGGCTCTGGTCTCGATTGAGTGGGAGTAGTGATTGACACCTGCGGTCTGGAAGGTCGATTCGCGATATTGATCTGTACGGATTTCAGTTGCCCTCAAGCGGAGGATGACGCCAACTGTGCGAGGCGTTCGCGGCAATCCCGCACCTGTATGCATTGCATCAGGCAGTCGGCCAGCGTGTAGGTGTGGTGGCGACTATCGTCCAGCTCAATGAGGCGCAGGCTGTCCAGGTGCAAGATGCACATCAACGAGGGCAAATGGGCACGCAGGGCATCTTGTTGAAACTGCTTTCCCTTGGCCAGACTGGTTTGCAAGATGGGCAGCAACCTCAGCGAAAAATCGCGCGACAACTGCTGGTCCGCCGGACAACCGGCGACAATCATGCCAAGCAGGCCGGACAGATCCCGTCGTTTGTCTGGCAGGCAGCGCACATAAAACTGCTCGCGCTGCGTCGGCGCAAGCAATGGCAGCATGGCTTGTGCCGAGCTCCGGTTTTCGTTGCCGACATGTTCAATCAAGGCCTCGCACCACACCGCTTTGCGCTGACGAGCGGCCGCCTGCACCCATGCACGCAGCAACGCGTCCTTCCAATCACTCTGCATGCCCCAGAGAAGGATCTCCGCCGGGCTTTTTCCTGTGTGTTGCTCCCACCAGGACAAGGGAGTACGCCGCACCAGTTGAAACAAGCACCACGCGCGTTCTCCCAGTTCTTCATAGGCGGGACGTTTGAGCTCCAGTTGATCGGCCTGCCAGTCTTCACCCGCCTGCAGCGGCGCATCCACCGTTGCGCCGACCAGCGGGCGCAGGCGTTCTACCATGCGCAGTGCATAGGCACTGCCAGGAAGGTCCGACAACAACTCGGCGGCAATCCGGCGCACGTCTTGGGAGCGATCCTTGCCGAGTTGGGTTTGCAAGAAGGATTCGTCGTCGGGATTCAATCCCGCCGCCAAGCATTCGATCAGCGCGGTGCGCTCCTTGGCGGGCAGACTGCCCCACTCCTGGCTCAAACGTTCACGTGCGGCAGCGGGGTCCGTGGTCCGTTGGTCGAGCAACACCTGGCGGCGCTGCGCCAGGCTGCCTTCACGCCACAGGGTTTGCGTATCCGCCTGCTCGTGCGCACCAGCGGCATAGGCCCATTGTGGATTGCTTTTCGCCAGCCAGCGCCCACGCTCGCCGATGACTGCGCTGATCTCCTCACGCAACGCCATGCTGCCTGCCCCCATTTGCAGCAAGAGGGGCAGCTTGACCGAAGGCACATGCAAACCCGCCCGGTTCATCTCCCGCAACACTTGCACCTGCAGACGCAGCAAACCGATGGACATCACCTGATCAAGCAAAGGCAGCCATTCCGGTGCAGCCCGCCTGCGCGACTCTGGCGCCGCCACCTGGACTTGTACTGAAACTTCGGACGGAGGCATCCATGCCACCCGGCGGCCCAGCGCCAATGCACCGGCCACACGCAACAACTGCCCCGGTGCGGTGGATGGCTCTGCCGCCAAGCGTTCATGGAGCGCCGCTCCGATCGTGTCTTGTGCTGTGGCGGGCGGCAGCGCCCAGTGCCTGTCGGTGCCGACCAAGGCCACCTTGACCAACTCATCCCAATGGTCAAGACTGCTGGTGTTCGTTGCCGCTGTTGTTGAAGTTGTCGCCGTCGTCACCGTTACTGCTCCTGCGGCGCATGTGTGGCCACCCAATGCTCCGCAGCATTCCATGCCAGCAGCGGGGTGAGTCGCTCACCATTCCATTCGCCAAAGACGTTGAGCGCACTACCGCCAGCCAACGCCATCATTTGCCACCCATGCGTATCAACCACGCGTAAATCCACTCTAGGTCGAGTTTGGCTGCCTGCGGCAGCGTTGAGGTGCAAATACCATTCCGGCAAAGCATTTGACCCGGAGCCAGCCTCTGCCTTTTGGGGTTCGTGGTGCATCAGGTGCACATCCCGAAAACATACAGGGTTTTGCATCAACCACGGATTGGCCAGACATTGCTTCGCCATCGACACCCATTCCTGGCTTTCATCACGTAAACATGTGGCGGCTAACGCTTGCGCAAGTGCCGCGTCAGCCCCACCGTTTGCTACATCATCTGCATCTGCCAGGGTAGCGGCACCTACCGCCAGCGCCCGCAAGGCTTGATCGCCCGGATAGAAAGCCAGCTCTGCTTCGTAGAGCCGACCCACGGCCCAGCCCAGATCCAAAGGTTTGGTCGCATGGGCATAGTCCAACAGCAAGGCACGTCGCTGCGTCCGGGTGCCTTGCAACCAGACCCGGTGTTCATTCAATCGGTTATCCAGTGCGGTCACCACATTGGCCAACACACGCCACTGATCGGTGACACGTTCACCCGCTACAAGCACCTCATCACGATCATACGACCAGCCTAGCGCCTGGCGTACATGCGCCTGCATACCGGGCGACAACTGGTCATAGCGTTGCAGCGCATCCAGCAGCAATTGCAGGCTACCCAGACGCTCCAGCAGGCGGCCCGGCCAATCCCGTCCCTGCCCCACCAGCGTCATCGCATTGGTCAATAGCTGGCCCAGCCTGGGCGCCTGCGCGTCCACCATGCGCGCAGCCATGGCTTGCCAGTTCTGCTCTTGCTCGCGGTTCAGGGTGGCCAGACCCTGGCGCATCAGATCATCCAGCCACAGTGCCAACTCACGCGCACCTGCGCACATGCGTTGCAGGCGCTGTGCCTGACGTTTGAGCACAAGTGCCGGATCCGGCGGGGGTGCGCTGGCAGCTACGGCTGCCTTGATCTCTTTCTTTTCTGCTCTGTTTTTGCGCGAACTGAGCCACTCCGTGACCCAGGCCGGCTCGCCCCCGGTGAAATTGCTGCTGTCGCGCGCAAGCAAAAGGAGCAAAGCCAATCCGTGTTTGCAGGGGAATTTGCGACTGGGACAACTGCACTTGAAACTCGACACGCCATCCACGAAATGGACTTGCGTTTGATAAGGCTTGCTTCCACTGCCTTGGCATTCGCCCCATACGGCTTCATCACTTGCCCCCAGCGCAGACCACTTGGCCGGAACGACCAAGCCCTGTGCGGACTTGGACGAAGCCACGTCGGGCGACATGGCCAGCACCTGATCAGTGCTCAGCGTAGGACGACTCAATGCACTCCCCCTGGACAGATTAATCTTGGAACCACAACCGGCCCATTGGAAAACCGTCAGCAGGTCTTTCCGACATCGGTTGTGGGGGTGAAAATTCTACCAAAGCGGAGCCGGAGTTTGTTCCCATTCAAACTGTGAGCGCGATTCAATGTGCACAAGCCGTAAACATTCGATCATCAGACCCATTCCCATGATGGCCTCTGTGAAAAGTCACTCGCTCCGTAACCATTGGCCCAAAACAAAGCCGCCCGGCATAGACCGGGCGGCTTCGTCATATCAGGATGATGAGACCGATGGCAGATCAGCGCTTCAGTTGCGACAGATCACGCACCGCGCCCCGATCAGCCGAAGTGGTCAACGCCGCATAAGCCTGCAATGCCTGCGACACCACGCGGGTGCGGTTGGCCGGCTTCCAGGCGGCATCGCCCAGAGCGTCCATGGCGGCGCGGCGCTGGGCCAGTTCTTCGGCCGTCACGCGCAGGTTGATGCTGCGGTTGGGGATGTCGATGTCGATCAGGTCACCTTCCTGCACCAGGCCGATGGCGCCGCCTTCGGCGGCTTCCGGCGAGGCGTGGCCGATCACCAGGCCAGAGGAGCCACCGGAGAAGCGGCCATCGGTAAACAGCGCGCACGCCTTGCCCAGGCCCTTGGACTTGATGTAGGAAGTGGGGTACAGCATTTCCTGCATACCGGGGCCGCCCTTGGGGCCTTCGTAGCGCACGATGACCACGTCGCCAGCCTTGACCTGGTCACCCAGGATGCCTTCCACGGCGGCGTCCTGGCTTTCGAACACGCGCGCGGTGCCGGAGAACTTCAGGATGCTTTCATCCACGCCCGCCGTCTTGACGATGCAACCCTTCTCGGCGATGTTGCCGTACAGGACGGCCAGGCCGCCATCTTGCGAGTAGGCGTGTTGGCGATCGCGGATGCAGCCGTTGGCGCGGTCCAGGTCGCTGTCGGCAAAACGCTCCTGCTGGGAGAAGGCTACCTGGGTGGGCACGCCACCGGGGGCAGCGCGGAACAACTTGTGTACCTCGGCATCGCTGGTGACGCGGATGTCGTATTTTTCGATGGCTTCGCCCAGGGTCTTGCTATGCACGGTGGGACGCGAAGTGTCGAGCAGACCGGCGCGCGCCAGTTCACCCAGGATGGCGATGATGCCGCCGGCGCGGTGCACGTCTTCGATGTGGTACTTGTTGGTCATCGGTGCGACCTTGCACAGGCAAGGTACCTTGCGCGAGATGCGGTCGATGTCGGCCATGGTGAATTCCACCTTGGCTTCGTGGGCTGCCGCCAGCAGGTGCAGCACGGTGTTGGTGGAGCCGCCCATGGAGACGTCCAGGGTCATGGCGTTTTCCCAGGTTTCCTTGGTGGCGATGTTACGCGGCAGGATGGAATAATCATCCTCTTCGTAATGACGCTTGGCCAGTTCGACGATCAGGCGACCGGCGCGCAGGAACAGTTCCTTGCGGTCGGCGTGGGTGGCGACGATGGTGCCATTGCCCGGCAGCGACAGGCCCAGCACTTCGGTCAGGCAGTTCATCGAGTTGGCGGTAAACATACCCGAGCAGGAACCGCAGGTGGGACAGGCCGAGCGCTCCACTTCGGCCACATCGGCGTCCGAGATATTCTGGTCGCCGGCCTGGATCATGGCGTCCACCAGGTCCAGCTTGATGATCTTCTTGTCGGTGTTGACGGTCTTGATGACCTTGCCGGCTTCCATCGGACCACCGGAGACGAAGATGACGGGGATGTTCAGGCGCATGGCGGCCATCAACATGCCCGGGGTGATCTTGTCGCAGTTGGAGATGCACACCATGGCGTCGGCACAGTGGGCATTGACCATGTATTCCACCGAGTCGGCGATCAGGTCGCGCGAGGGCAGCGAGTACAACATGCCGTCATGCCCCATGGCGATGCCATCGTCCACGGCGATGGTGTTGAATTCCTTGGCCACGCCACCGGCGGCCTCGATCTCGCGCGCCACCAGTTGGCCCAGGTCCTTCAGGTGCACGTGGCCGGGCACGAACTGGGTGAAGGAATTGACCACCGCAATGATGGGCTTGTTGAAGTCGCCATCCTTCATGCCAGTGGCGCGCCACAGTGCGCGTGCGCCGGCCATGTTGCGGCCCTGGGTGGTGGTGTGGGAACGATAGGTCGGCATGATGGGTGTCTCCTCAGGGCTGCTTAGGGAAAAAGGGAGCACAAGAGTGCCTTTGGGTGGACTGTTTGTCCAATATATAATTTGATGCTTATTAATACTAATTGCATATTAATCAGCTTCAACAAAAAGGCCCGCACATGGCGAGCCTCGGGATGCAGCAGCAGCGCACGACGCTTCAGGCTTGCTCGCCAGCCTTCTTCACCGTGATCGGTTCCACCACGCTCAACAGCAGCATCAGGCACAGCAGCGAGGTACCGACCATGTACAGGAACACGCTGGTCCAGTCATAACGATCCAGCAGCATCCCCACCGCCAGCGGGGCGCAGGCACCGCCGATCTGGCCCAGCGAATTGACGATGCCAAACGCGGTGGGATAGGTGGCCTTGGTCGCCAGCCCCATGGGATAGGCGGAATAGCCGGCGAAACCGATGCCCAGCATCAAGCCCGAGAGGATCAACATGGCCCCCAGGTAGAGCACGCTGTCGGGCGCCTCGATCAACAGCAGGGTCATCACCGCCGTGCCCAGTGCGCCCAGCAGCATCATGGGCTTGCGCCGACCACCCAGCAGCCGGTCCGAAATCACCCCACCCAGCATGTTGCCGGCGACGGCACCGATGAAGGGAGCCGAAGCCAGGAAGCCCATCTTCACCGAAGCGAAGCCCTTGACCGTGACCAGGTAGGTCGGCATCCACGACATGAAGATGTTGGAAATCCCGATCATGCAGCCATAACCGATGGCTACGCCAATCACGTTCCAGGAAGTGAAGACCTGACGCAGCGTTTCCAGGCGCGGCACGCGGCGGGTGCGGTTGATGCCGTCCAGCCAGGGCATGGGGGCCACCTGCGCACCTACCAGCGGCTTGCCGGGTGACGTAGTGGCGGCACCCGCAGCCGGCACCTCCTGGCTGATGTAGCGACGCTCAGCGTCATTGCAGAAACGGTTCTCGGTAGGGGAATTGGTCACCAGGAAAAACCACAGGATGGCCAGGAAGATGCCCGGTATGGCAAAGACGTAAAAGATTTCCCGCCAGCCCCACCACTGGATGACGATGATGCACACCGTCGGCACCACCAGCGGCCCCAGCTTGGAGGCGGCGATCCACAGGCCGGTGGCAGTGCCCTTTTCTTCCGGGGGAAACCAGCGATTGATGACGTTGGTACAGCCTATGCCCAGCGGGCCTTCCGACAAACCCAGTCCGACCCGGTACAACTGCAGCAGCAACACTGACGAGGTGGTTCCCATCAGCCCGGTAAACAGCGAGGTCAGCAGCATGAACACCGAGAACAGGATGCCAGTGGTCTTTTCGCTGAGCCGCTTGTACATCAAGCCCACCGGAATCTGCACGAAACCATAGGCGAACGAGAACAGGCTGACGATCAGGCCGGCTTCGGTATTGGAAATGCCATATTCCTTCTTCATGTAAGGCAGGGCGATGCCGAAATTGGCGCGGTCGGCACAGGCGATGGCCCAGATCAGGAAGATCAGGCCCATCACCACCCAGCGGTACCGGGTCGGCTTTTGCTGCGCCAGCGGGGCGGCGTGGGCAGAGGCGGAGGATGCAGCAGAACTGCGGCGGCCGACCTGGTCGGCGGCATCGACATGACTCATCGTCGGACTCCTTGTGGCGTGTCTCGTGTTTATCGTTATCGGGGGCCTGGTCATGCTTCCCGGCAAGGGAAGCGCTGGCACCTTGTTGTCGTGGCGGGCCGTGTCATCGGGCCGACGCTGGGAATCATGGTCGCGCACGTGCATCGCGTCCAATCTTTTCTGGCTATCAGGTGATGTGCGGATTGAATCGATATTGATACCCGATCAGTCACCAATTTATGTATCGATTGATAGTCTTTTCGGATTGGACGGGCAGCCTGAATGCCCGCATCATGCGCCGGCATCACCACCGAATGACAAGGAGTCCGCCATGAAACGCCACGTGCTGCAGCTCAACCCCATCCTGGTCCCGGCCATCAACGACAAGCTGGAGAGCCTCTACCACATGCATCGCCTGTTCGAGCAAGAGGACAAGGAAGCCTATATCGAACGCCACGGTGCCGTCATCGAAGGCGTCATTACCGGCGGCCATACCGGTATCAGCAATGCCTTGATGGACCGTCTGCCGGCTCTGAAGGTGGTCGCAGTCAATGGCGTGGGCACCGATGCGGTCGACCTGAATCATGCGCGCAGCAAGGGCTTGCCAGTCACCGGCACCTTCGGTGCGCTGACTGAAGACGTGGCCGACCTGGCCCTGGGGCTGATGCTGGCGGTCAGCCGCCAGATCTGCCCAGGCCATGCCTTCGTGCAACGCGGCGACTGGGTGCGCCACCCTTCGCCTGCGGCCATCCCGCTGTCGCGACGCTTGAGCGGCAAGCGCGTGGGCATCGTCGGCATGGGCAAGGTGGGACGCGCCATCGCCCAGCGCGCGGCCGCCTTCGGCTGCCCGATTGCCTATACCGACCTGCGCGCCATGGATGAGTTGTCGCACCGCTTCATCCCCGAGTTGCTGCAACTGGCGCGCGAAAGCGACGTGCTGGTCCTGGCCGCCGCAGCCGACAAGGCACAGGGCATCATCAACGCGGCAGTGCTCGATGCCCTGGGGCGAGAAGGGATTCTCATCAACATCGCGCGCGGCAAGCTGGTGGTGGAAGAGGACTTGGTCGATGCCCTGCAACGTGGCGTGATCGCCGGCGCCGGGCTGGATGTCTTCGTCGATGAACCCAATGTACCGGCGGCCTTGCTGCAGATGGACCAGGTGGTCTTGCAGGCACATCGCGCCAGCGCCACCGTCGAGTCGCGCACGGCCATGGGCGAGATGGTCCTGGCCAGCCTGGCACAAGGCCTGGCCGGACAGCGGCCGGACGGCAGCCTGACCACCTGAAGCCGGCGCACCCACGGCAGGGAGCGCGCCTATAATGCAAGCGCTCCCTTCACAGGCGAATTCTCATGCTCGATCTGGCTCAAGTCCGTTGTTTCGTGGTCGCTGCGACCGAACTCAATTTCCGCCGCGCCGCCGCCTTGCTGAACATGACGCAGCCGCCGCTGTCGCGCCAGATCCATTTGCTGGAGCACAAGCTGGGCGTGCAATTGTTTGAACGGGTTGGCCGCACGGTGCGGCTGACCCCGGAAGGCCGGGTGTTCCTGGCCGATGCCTCGCGCCTGCTGCAGTTGTCCGAGCAGGCCGAGAGCACGGTACGGCGCGCCAGCCAGGGCAAGACCGGACGCGTGCGAGTGGGCTTCACCGGCGCCGCCGGCTACGAGTTGATCCCGGAACTGCTGATGCAGGCACGTCAGGAATTGCCCGAAATCGACGTGGTGCTGTTCGAGTTGATTTCAGTGGCGCAACTGGAAGCCTTCACCGCCAATACCATCGACATCGGTTTCTTGCGTCCGCTGAGCTCGCGCCAGCCGCTGGAACTGACGCTGGTGGAAGACGAACCACTGGTACTGGCCATGCCCAAGGGCCATGCGCTGGCGCAGCATGAACGCATCGCCATGGCCCAGCTCGATGGCCAGCCCTTCATCATGCATTCGCCCACGCACGGCAAGTATTTCTATGAGCGCATCATGGCCATGCTGGCCGCAGCCGACGTCAAACCCGACTTCACCCAGTACATCGACCAGAGCCACACCATCCTCTCGCTGGTGCGCGCCGGCCTGGGCGTAGGCATCCTGCCGGCCTCGGCCCAACGTTTCCACTATGACCGGGTAGAGTTCCGCGCGCTGGCCGGCGACATGCCGCGTGCGGAGATGGGCATGGCCTGGCGCGCCGACCAGGACAACCCGGCGGTGAGCGCCTTTCGCCAGATGGCCAGCGACTACTGCGCCACCCGCGCGGCCAGGCTACAGCAGCTGGCGCCGTACTGATCGCGCCATCAACCGCCGACGCGGGTCAGGTGTTCATACAGGATCGCCGCGCCCACGCCAATCAACACCACGCCACCGATGATCTCGGCACGCTTGCCGATGAGGTGGCCCAGCACGCGTCCGACCATCACGCCGATGGTCACCATGGTGGTGGTGGCCAGGCCGATCAACAGCGACGCTTCCAGGATATTCACATCGATGAAGGCCAGGCCCACGCCCACGGCCATGGCATCGATGCTGGTGGCAACAGCCGTCAAGGCCAGCATCACTACCGATTGCTTGGGGGCGCCGGCTTCGGCGTCTTCTTCATCGTCGTCGCTGCAACCTTCATGGATCATGCGTGCACCCAGCACCAGCAACAGGGTAAAGGCGATCCAGTGATCCCATTGGGCGACCCACTTGGAGGCCACGGAACCGGCGAACCAGCCGATCAGGGGAGTAATGGCTTCGATCACGCCGAACAGCAGACCGATGCGCAAGGCTTGCAAGAACCGCGGCTTCTGCATGGCGGCGCCCTTGCCGATGGCTGCCGCAAAGGCGTCAGTGGACATCGCAAGCGCGAGGAGAACGAGAGCGGGGAAATTCATGAACGGGGTTCCTTGGCCGGGCGAAGTCCATGGACGTGCCTGCACGCCCAGCCTGGCTGCAGGATACGTCTATGGTCTCGCCTACCTGGATGGCTACCCGCGCCACGGCAGATGCTGCCGAGAATGTTGACACGGGCTCTTCCGGATGACCCGGAAGCTGGCTACTCCCCAAAGAGAAGCCCGGATTTTAAACGAAGACGGTTGGGCTAGACAAGGTGTTGTGTCGTTCGCTACACAATGTCCAATCCACGATACG
>NZ_BADI01000007.1:0-5271 GCF_000333555.1 Herbaspirillum sp. B65
AAACAATGCGATGCAATGATGTCCAGGCGGCACGAGAGCTTGATTCTAATGCATGTGGCTTCTTTCCGCCTCAAACACACCATGGTGCAGAAAACGTCAATTAATGCATAACAAGCAGATTTGATATTGACTAATAAAAAGACGGTGACTATGATGCCTTCACCCTGCTCATCCCAGGCAAGAACAAAACCAGTTGCCCCGCATTGATCCATGACGGGTTGGACGGAGACATCCCCCCCGATGGCGCAAGCCATGTCCAGCCACGTCCCCCCCACTTCAACCAAGCAACGAGGAAGACATGGCCAAGGCTTTTGCATCCCAGGCGGATCTCGACGCCAAGAAAATCACCTTTGAACGCATCTCCGAAAACGCCTACGCGTACACCGCCGAGGGCGATCCCAATTCCGGCGTCATCATCGGCGACGATGGCGTGATGGTCATCGACACCACGGCCACCCCGGCCATGGCGCAAGACCTGATTGCCCGTATCCGCAGCGTCACCGACCTGCCCATCAAGTACGTGGTGCTGACCCACTACCACGCCGTGCGCGTGCTGGGCGCCTCGGCCTACTTCAAGGAAGGCGGCGAGCAGATCATCGCCAGCCGCGGCACCTACGAGATGATCGTCGAGCGCGGCGAGGCCGACATGAAGTCCGAGATCGAACGCTTCCCGCGCCTGTTTGCGGGCGTGGAAACAGTACCCGGCCTGACCTGGCCGACCCTGGTGTTCGAAAAAGAAATGACCCTTTTCATGGGCAAGCTGGAAGTGAAGATCGCCCACTTGGGCGCCGGCCATACCAAGGGCGATACCGTGGTCTGGCTGCCCGGCCAGAAGGTCTTGTTCTCGGGCGACCTGGTCGAATACGACGCCGCCTGCTACTGCGGCGACGCCCAACTGGAACCATGGCCGGCCACGCTGGATGCGCTCTCGGCGCTGCAACCCGAGGCCCTGGTGCCCGGTCGCGGCCCGGCCCTGCGTGGACCGCAAGAGGTCGCGCAGGGTATCGCCTATACCAAGGATTTCGTCTCCACCCTGCTGCGCGCCGGGCGCGAAGCGGTGGCCGCCAAGATGGGCCTGAAGGAAGCCATGGCGCATACCCGCCAATTGATGGACCCCAAGTTCGGCCAGGTCTTCATCTACGAACACTGCCTGCCCTTCGACGTCACCCGCGCTTATGACGAAGCCTCCGGCATCGTGCATCCACGCATCTGGACCGCCGAGCGCGACAAGGAGATGTGGGCGGCGCTGCAAGCCTGATCCACAAAAGAGCAAGGACAGCGAGGAGACAAGACATGAAGAGCATCCCAGCCATCGATTACCAGCAGCAGCGCTTTGGCTACCAACCCTGCGCCGAACAGACCCGGCCCGACCAGGCAGCGGTCCATCCGGTGGTGGTCATCGGCGCCGGCCCGGTCGGGCTGGTCACTGCCATCGACCTGGCCCGCCAGGGCATTGCCGTGGTACTGGTGGATGACGACGATACGCTGTCGACCGGTTCGCGGGCGATCTGCTTTGCCAAGCGCACGCTGGATATCTTCGACCGCATCGGCTGTGGCCAGCGCATGGTCGACAAGGGTGTAGGCTGGAGTCGCGGCAAGGTGTTCCTGCGCCAAGAAGCCGTCTACGAATTCGACCTGCTGCCCGAAAGCGGCCATGCCCGGCCCGCCTTCATCAACCTGCAGCAGTACTACGTCGAAGGCTATCTGCTGGAACAGGCGCGCCAGTTCGCGCACATCGAACTGCGCTGGAAGAGCAAGGTCAGCGCCATCACCCATCATGCCGACCATGAAGCGCTGACAGTGGACACGCCCCAAGGCAGCTACACCTTGAAGGCGCAATACGTGGTGGCCGCCGATGGATCGCGCAGTGCGCTGCGCAAGATGATGGGGCTGGAAAGCCTGGGCCACACCTTCCGCGACCGCTTCCTGATCGCCGACGTCAAGATGGATGCGCCCTTCCCGGCCGAGCGCTGGTTCTGGTTCGATCCGCCCTTCCATCCCAACCAGTCGGTGCTGCTGCATCGCCAGCCTGACGATGTCTGGCGCATCGATTTCCAGCTCGGCTGGGACGCTGATCCGGTGCTGGAAAAGAGCCCCGAACGGGTGATCCCACGGGTGCAGGCGCTGCTGGGCAAGGAGGTGCAATTCTCGCTGGAATGGGTCAGCGTCTATACCTTCTCCTGCGTGCGCATGGACCGCTTCCGCCATGGCCGGGTGCTGTTCGTGGGCGATGCCGCGCACTGCGTCTCGCCCTTCGGCGCCCGTGGCGCCAACAGCGGTGTGCAGGATGCCGAAAACCTGGCCTGGAAACTGGCCTACGTGCTGCAGGGCAAGGCGCCTGACAGCCTGCTGGACAGCTATGCCAGCGAGCGCGAATACGCGGCTGATGAAAACCTGCTCAACTCCACCCGCTCGACCGACTTCATCACGCCCAAGAGCCCGGTCAGCCGACGCTTGCGCGATGCGGTGCTGGGCCTGGCGCGGGACCATGCCTTCGCGCGGCGCCTGGTCAACAGTGGTCGCCTGTCGCTGCCGGCCACGCTGCACGGCTCGGTCTTGAACACCGAAGACAGCGCCCCCTTCCAGGGTGCCATGCAAGCCGGCGCGCCCTGCACCGATGCCCCGGTAGTCAGCGACACCGGGGCCGACTGGCTGCTGCGGCAACTGGGCGAGCGCTTCGTGGCCATGATCTTTGCCGCCCCCGCCGCGCTGCCGGCGCAGCAGGTGCAGGCGCTGGCGCAATTGACGCAAGGCGCGCTGCCATTGCAGTTGCTGTTCGTCGGCCAGGCCGCCGCCACGCCCGAAGACCGCCACCTGCTGGCCCGTCTGGGCCAGGCTGCGCGCTACGTGCAGGACATCGAAGCGCTGGCCGCGCAGCGCTACGACGCCGCGCACGCCAGCAGCCAGACCTGCTACCTGATCCGCCCCGACCAACACGTCTGTGCGCGCTGGCGCAGCGTCGATGCGCCAGCCATCGGCGCGGCGCTCTTGCGCGCCAGCGGCAACATCAGCAGCCCTACCAGCCAGGTCGCCACGCCCGTCTTGGACGCGGCCTGAACCCCAGCCACCATCGACGACTGCCGCCAACCAACACCAACACGCTATCAAGGAGACCATCATGCAACTCAATACCGCGCCCAACCTGACACGCCCGGACGATTTCTACGAAGCCCTGATCGACATGCATCGTGGCCTGGACGATGCCACCAGCCAGGACGTCAATGCCCGCCTGATCCTGCTGCTGTGCAATCACATCGGCGGCCACGAAGTGCTGCTCGAGGCCATGCAGCGCGCACGCGCCGGGGTGGAACCGGCACTGGCCGCGGCGGCTTGACGCAGCCGTCGTCGCCGGCACTGCCTGCTCGGAATCTTTCTTCACCCTTATCCACAAGAGCGCCGCCACAGGCGCCGTACCCAACGGAGACCTTCATATGATGACCCCATCCCCGGGCGCCACGACGCTGGCCGCCCCTCCCCACCTGAACCTGAGCGTGGCCGCCGAAGACGCGATCTATCGTAAGGTCTGGCTGCGCATCATCCCCTTCCTCTTTCTCTGCTACGTGGTCTCATTCCTGGACCGCATCAACATCGGCTTTGCGCAATTGCAGATGAAGCAGGACCTGGGCTTCAGCGATGCCATGTACGGCCTGGGCGCGGCCGTGTTCTATGTCGGCTACGTGCTGTGCGAAGTGCCCAGCAACATGCTGCTGGCGCGCTTTGGCGCACGCCGCACCTTCTCGCGCATCATGGTGCTGTGGGGCCTGGCCTCGGTGGGCATGATGGCCGTGACCGACGCCACCCACTTCTATGTCTTGCGTTTCCTGCTGGGCGTCTTCGAGGCCGGCTTCTTCCCCGGCATCGTGCTGTACCTGAGCTACTGGTTCCCGGCGCGGCGGCGCGCGGCGGTGATGGCGATCTTCTTTGCCGGCGTGGCGGTGGCGGGTGTGCTGGGGGGGCTGGTCTCGGGCTGGATCATGCGCGACATGGCCGGCGTGATGGGCATGTATGGCTGGCAATGGATGTTTGCCATCGAAGGCGCACCGGCCGTGGTGCTGGGCGTGCTGGTGATCTTCCTGCTGGCCGATAGCCCGGCCCAGGCCAGTTGGTTGAGCCCGCAGGAGCGCAGCTTCCTGCTGGCCCGGCACACCCAGGAAACGCAACGCAGCCAGCATGTCAAAGCCCACTCGCTGATGGCGCTGCGCCATGCCCTGAGCCACCGGCCCACCTACCTGTTCGCCTTCATCTACTTCGCCCTGACCTGCGGCTCGCTGACGCTGAACTTCTGGATGCCGCTGATGATCCGCGACTTCGGCATCAAGGATGTGGTGCAGGTGTCGCTCTATACGGTGATCCCCAACGCCATCGGCGCCATCGGCCTGATCCTGATCGCCCGCCGCTCCGACCGTCGCAACGAGCGCCACGGCCACTTCCTGTTCTGCACCACCGGTGGCGCGCTGGCCCTGGCGGCGCTGACGCTGCACCCGTCCAGCTTGGCGGTCTCGCTGGGGCTGCTGTCGGTAGCGGCAGTACTGATCTTCGCCGCCCTGCCCATCTTCTGGTCGCTGCCCCCGGGCCTGCTGCCGGCCCAGACGATCGCCCCCGGCATCGCCTTCATCTCCAGCGTGGGCATCACCAGCGGCATCGTCAGCCCCTGGCTGATCGGGCTGATCAAGACGCGCACCGGCAATATCGATATCGCCCTGTATATCCTGGCGGGGTTGTTGTTGCTCAGTGGGTTGACGATGTGGGGATTGATTCCCAGAAAGGCGACACAGGAAGCCCAGAGCAAGCAGACCTGATCCGTCCGGTCTGCAGGATGAAGCAAGTTCACCGCTGAAAACTGTTCTGCCTTTTTATGCACCCCTCGCCCGAGGCGATACGAATCGCCTCGCGGCCTCTTCAAACCTCTCACGAAGTTTCACGCCCCACCGCCCTCAAGTTCGCCCAAGTCCCCATATCCAAGGGTTCAGGCGCTGTCGGGTCACACTGACCGACCAAATCTGCAAGCCCGTAACGGGCGCGCTTTGGTAACGCACGCAACATCACTCCGTGGGGTTGGAAGTCCACGATCACCATCTGTCCCGATACGAGATTGAATCTCTTGAGATCAGTTGCATTCAGGTGAAGCGCAGCATCATCCGGGCTTTGCACGATTTTTACTTCCATTGTCCGTTCTCCTGTCAAATACAGATCAATCCGCCGCTGCCAACTTCTGTGGCAAGCAAACAAATCTCGCCCTCCAGCAAGCTGGTCAACAAACGTCAGATCCTA
>NZ_BADI01000006.1:0-1634 GCF_000333555.1 Herbaspirillum sp. B65
ATCCCGATCATGGCCGGCCATGGCCTATCACCTGGCGGGGATGTGGATCAATTTCTCGATTTCGGCCTTGCTCATTACCTGGTTCGTCAGCCGCATCGCCGCCGCCGTGCGCTCGCGCGATGGGCAACTGGCGCAGGCGCGTGAGCGGCAATTGCAGAGCCATCGCATCGTCGCGCTGGGCACCCAGGCCGCCGGGGCGGCCCATGCGCTCAATACGCCGCTGTCGACGGTGGCCGTCATCGCCGGGGAGTTGCGCCGCGAGATGGCCGCCAACCCGGCCTTGCGCCCCTATGAAGAAGACGTGCGCATCGTCGAAGAACAGATCGCGGTATGCAAGGCGGCGCTGGAAAACATGCGGCTGGATGCCGACGCCCAGTTGCGCAACGAGGACAGCGCCGCCATCACGCCCTGGTTGACCAGTCTGCTGGAAGGCTGGCGCTTGCGCCATCCGGCCGTGCTGCTGGTGGCCGAGGTGCATCAGCCGGGCTGGGTGGCCAGCCAGTTGCAGGACTTGTCGCAGATCCTCTTGACCTTGCTGGACAATGCCGCCCACGCGGTGCGCAGTCTCGGTCACCAGGGCGAGATCCGCATCCGCCTGCTGCCGGCCGAGGCGCTTGATGTGGCGCAGGGTGGCAAGGCTCTGGCGCTCAAGCCGGGCAAAAAGACGGCTATCATTGAGGTCGCCGACAACGGCAGCGGTATCGCCCCGGAACTGTTGCAGCGCCTGGGGCATGGGCCGGTCACCAGCGGTTCGGGCGGTTCCGGTATCGGCCTCATGCTGGCCTTTGCTGCGGCCACTCACCTGGGCGGCAAGCTGCGCCTGCGCTCTACGGTGGGGCAGGGGACGGTGGCGCAGTTGCGCTTTCCGCTACGCTGATGCCGGTGCCGTGGCCGGCCATCATGGCCTGAACTGAATTGTTTATTTGATTTATATCGTTTATTTCTTTTTGCAGATTTCCTGATGAGTGCAGCCTTCCTGATCCTCGATGACAATGATGTCTTTGCCAGCACCCTGGCCAGGTCGCTGGCGCGCCGGGGGTTTCGCGCCACCGTGGCGCATAGTGGCGAAGAGGCGCTGGAGGCGGCGCGGCGCGAACGCTTCGACTTTGCCACCATCGACCTGCAACTGGAAAAGGATTCCGGCCTGCAATGGGTCTCGCCGCTGCGCCAGGCCTTGCCCCAGGCGCGGCTGCTGGTATTGACCGGCTATGCCAGCATCGCCACCACGGTGCAGGCGATCAAGTCCGGCGCCGATAATTACCTGGCCAAGCCGGCCAATGTCGATTCCATCCTCTCGGCGCTGTCCCATGCGGCCGAGGGAGCGGCGGCGGCCGAGCCGGTGTTGCCGGTGGAAGAGGCCTCGCCGCTGTCGCTGGAACGGCTGGAGTGGGAGCACATCCAGCGTGTGCTGGCCGAGCACGAAGGCAATATTTCCTCGACCGCGCGGGCCCTGAACATGCACCGTCGCACCCTGCAACGCAAGCTGGCCAAGCGGCCGGTGGCGCGCTGAAGGCGCGCGATCGCCCTCTGTCACCAAACAAAGGTAAGCGCCAGACAAGCAGGGGCGACAGCCTGTCGGCATGGCTTTACAATAGCGGCCATGTATATCGATTCCCATTGCCACATCAACTCCC
>NZ_BADI01000005.1:0-6673 GCF_000333555.1 Herbaspirillum sp. B65
GACCTGGCAGTGCATGACCGGGTCTTGCCGACGCAGGGGAGCATCCAGCTCGATTTTTCAATCCCGGCCGGGCCGGCGTGGTTTATCAGGTCTACGCCAGGCAGGACAGCGAACGCTACAAGACCTTTACCGTGGAGCCTGGCAAGTCCTTGTCGGCGCAGTGGAGCGGGGTGGGGCCGGTGGGTGGTTACGAGCTCAAGGTCTATGGCCCCAATGGCTTCCTGCGCGAGTTGCGGGGCAGCCTGGTGCGCCCGCAGTTGGCCGAGCCGGTGGTGCAGGCGCACCACGATGGCGAGCGCGGCGAGCTGGTCCTGACGCTGGAGAACCCCGGTGCGCAGCCGCTGCGCATCGTCATCCACGACCAGATTCATGGCCAGGCAACGCACACGCTGACCTTGGCAGCGGGGCAGCAATTGCGTTACCAGTGGTCGGTGGCGGCCAGCCATCATTGGTACGACCTGCTGTTGCAGGCCGAGGATGTGCCGGGCTTTGCACGTCGCCTGGCTGGCCACGTGGAGACCGGGCGCCCCTCCGTTTTCATCAGTTAGCAGTCCAGCGGCGGGCCGTATTGTTGCGGCCCGCTTCCTGCCTGTTCTTTGCCTGTTCTTTGCCTATTCTCTTTGCCAGGAAGTTTTCATGAATCACCTTGGTCGTCTCCTTGCCACCTGTACCCTTTGCCTGCTCATGGATCAAGCGCACGCCTTTCCCGCATGGCGCCAATCGGCGCTGACCACCCCCACTGGCGTCGTGCTGGTGTCTTCGCACCGTAGTTGCTGGACCGAGACCTCGGAGAATTCCCTGGACGGTATCCGGCGCTGCATCGCCGAGGGCATCGACATCGGCGAGATCGATGTACGTACCACGCGCGACGGCGCTCTGGTGCTGATGCATGACGAGACGGTGGACCGTACCACCGACGGCCAGGGGGCGGTGGCCGACCTGAGCTTGGCGCAGATCCGCAGCCTGCGACTGCGCGCCCATGGCGGCGGGCGCAAAGCGGCCTTGACCGCGCGCCGGGTACCCACGCTGCAGGAAGCGCTGGCCGCAGCCCGCGGCAGGATCCTGCTGAACCTGGACGTGAAGGCCGCCGACATCGGCCCGATGGTGGCCGCCATCATGGAGACCGACACGGCCCATGACGTGCTGCTCAACATCAATGAAGGCGTCGATCCGCAGCAGGTGGCCTGGGCGCGTTCGCTGGGCATTGCCGTGCAGACCCTGTATTTCGATGAAAAGACCGGCGCTTCCGGACGCCAAGCGCAACTGCAGGCGATGGCCCGGCAGGAGCCGACGGTGTTGCAGCCTATCTTCCACGATCCGGCGGTAGTCGACGCCGCGCGCCAGGCAGTGCAGGGACGTCCGGTACGGCTCTTGGTCAACACCATGGCGCTGGACATCGACAGCGGGCGTCCGATGAACCTGGCCGGCCCTTACCTGGACACGCTGGCGCTCCAGCATCCTGAACAGGTATGGGGCAAGCTCATCGAGAACGGGGTGAGCATCATCCAGACCGATGAGCCGCAGCGTTTGCTGGCCTGGTTGAAGCGCAAGAAGTTGCGGTGATGGATCAGAGAGAAAGCCCTGCGGGGCTTTTTTTGTGCCGGCGAAGGCCACGAAGGCAAAAAAAAGCCCACGACCTTGCGGTGTGGGCTTGAATCCAATTCTTTAGGAGGAAATTGGAGGAGACAGGTGTAACTTTACTGCTCTGCACCAAATCCATCCAATTTATCTTTCATATATCTGATATTCAGGATGGTTATGTCATGCGAATGCCATAGGAGGCATCCGCAGGCTGCAAACTCAAGCGGGACGGGCTTGTCCGTCGTCCACTCCAGACTCGGGTGAAGCTTCCTGCACCCGGGGCTTGCAGGGAATCTTGCAGGCCTTGTCGATGGCTGGCTCGGCGCTATATTGCATCGCCATAGGGTCAACCACCTGCTCGGTGAGTACCGGTTCGCCGATGATGGGCACGCGCAAGACCGTCGAGCAGCGGGTACCGTAATCGGGCGAGCGGATGAAGATGGGTGAGAGCATCCTTTCCTTTTCCAGCCCGATACCGGTATCGGGCAGGCGGCAGTCGTTGGCGCGGGTGCCGTCGGTGAGCATCTCGAAGAAGGTTTCTTCAGGCGCGCCCTGGCACAGCAGGCTGGCGAATTGTGCCTTGGCGCGGGTGAGCTTGGGCCAGGGCGTGTCCAGCAGGGCGTTGGAGAGGCCATAGACGCCATAGTCCAGCGGCTGCCCATTGCGCGCATCCTCGCCGCCCCGGTTGGAATACCACAGCATGGTGTCGCGATTGCCTAGCAACAGGTTGAAACCATTGTATTGCTGCGCACTGGCTTCGATCTGGCGCAGGTAGTCTTGCGGTTCCAGCGTGCCGGCCAGGTAATCGGCCACCAGTTGGCCGCGCGTGGGGGCGTCGCTACGTCGTTCGGAGGGTGCGCGTACATTGGTGATCGCCGCGAAACGGCCATCGCGGGTCACGCCCAGCCAGGTGCCGCCGCCTTGCAGGTCGCGCCCGGCATAGATGTGCGGGTGATCGTTCCACCAGTCGGCGTGGGCCGCCGGGCGGGCGTAGAACTCGTCGCGGTTGGCCGCCAGGATCAGCGGCATTCCGGGGATCACTTTCCAGGCGAAGATGATCAGGCACATGGGGCGACGTCCTCGAACTGTTCCACATGGCGCGCTCCCTGGATGAGTGCGCTGGCGCCGGCATCGTCCAGGGCTCGCTGCAGGGTCTGCGTGAACGCATCGATCCCGGCCGGCAGGATGGCTTCATAGACTTCCATCCAGGTCTGCAAGCCGTCCTCTTCACCGGGGCGGCGCTTGAGGGCGCCGGCAATGCCCAGGCGCGCTTGCAGCGTGGCTTGCACGCCCTTGATCTTGCCCAGCAGCGGGGCGGCATCGGTGCTGGCGACCCGGTAATAGATGTAGAGATCCATGGATTCGTCCCTAGGGCTGGTGGCTTGCACGCCGCTTATTGCGGATCGGCCAGCTCATAGGGCAGGGCGTGGAAATGCAGTGCCGGGCCATCGGCCGCACCCAGGTGGACGGTATCGTCGGCCGCGGCCAGTTTCATTTCCACCAGGGCCAGCGCATGGCAGTCGTCCAGGGCTTCGGCATTGACCACCATGCCGCAGGGCTGGCCGGGGTCGGCCGCAGCAAACACTTCCTGGCCGGCTTGTGCTGCCGCGCTATCGATGGTGGCCAGCATGGTGCGCCGCTTGAGCTTGCCCAGGTACTGGCTGCGCGCCACGATTTCCTGGCCGGGGTAGCAGCCTTTCTTGAAGTTGACGCCGCCGATCAGTTCGAAATTGATCATCTGCGGCACGAACTGCTCCTGGGTCGCAGCCACGATGCCGGGCACGCCGGCACGGATATCCGACAGGCGCCAGGCCAGGCTGGCGGTCGGCTTCAGGTGTTGGGCCAGCTTGGGCCAGGCTGCCGTGAGCGTGTCGACCGGGGCGATCCACTGGTAGCGCGCGCTACCGGCGGCGTCGGCCATGCGGATCAGGCTGCCGTGGCTGTTGTCGAGCTTGTCGTAGGGAGCGGCGGGCGTTACCGGGAACCATTCGGCCAGGGTATTGGCGGCGGCCGGGCCGACCAGGCCCAGGACGGCATACTCGGTACCGGCATCGGCCAGTTTGGCCTTGGCGCGCATGATGAACATCTGCAAGCGTTTCTGGATGGCCGGCTGCAGGCTGCGCGGCAGTTGCAGGTAGATCGTCTGCGCATCGCGCCAGATCAGCAGCGTGGCCAGCAGACGCCCCTTGGGCGAGCAATAGCCGGCCAGGCGGGCGGCGTTGCTGTCGAGGTGCTGCACATCATTGGTGAGCTGGCCATGCAGGAAGGAGGCCGCCTCTTCGCCAGTGGCGGCGATCAGGCCCAGGCCGGTCAGCGGGGCCATGAAGCTTTCCAGGCTTTGCGGAGCCGGCGCGTCGGGGCCGAAGCCCAGTACATCGTTGCTCTCGGCGTCGAACTGTGCGCCTTGTTGCGTGAGGAAGTCGCGCCAGGCAGAGGGCGATGGGGTCATGTCGGTCATAGGAAATCTTTTACGGATTACATCTTGCCGGGTCGGTCTACCCGGCAAATTAGGCAACTGTCGTGCCAGCGATTATCATTGATGCCTCGATTATAGTGATCTCCGAAAAATCGCGTCGGAGCAACAGGAATTTGGCATCTGGTATGAAGAAGTTATTGGCAACATTGTTCGTGCTGGCCGCACTGGTGGCCGCCGCAGGCGTGTACTGGAGCAAGCAGCCCATCGTGCCGCCCGAAGGCCAGGTGATCGCCTTCACCATCACGCCCGGCGCCGGCGTCTCTGGTGCTGCCCAGCAGATCGCGGCCGCCGGGGTGCCGGTCAATCCCGATCTCTTTGCACTGTATGCGCGCTTGTCCGGCGAGGGCGCCCGCATCAAGGCCGGCAGCTACGAGATCAAGCCTGGATACACGCCGCAGCGCCTGCTGCTGCAACTGGTGCGTGGCGAATTCGCCCAGGAGGCGCTGACCATCATTGAAGGCTGGACCTTCAAGCAGATGCGCAAGGCCATCGCCGCACAGCCCTCGCTCAAGCACGACACCAGCAACTGGACCGACCAGCAGATCCTGGCCAAGCTGACCACCGAGTACACCTATCCAGAAGGCCTGTTCTTCCCCGATACCTATCTCTTCGCCAAGGGCGCCAGCGACATGCAGGTCTACAAACAGGCCTTCGCGCTGATGAGCAAGAAGTTGAATGAAGCCTGGGCCCGGCGCGACCTGTCGCTGCCGTATCGCACGCCCTATGAAGCCCTGATCATGGCCTCCATCGTCGAGAAGGAAACCGGCCAGAAATCCGAGCGCGGCATGGTGGCCGGGGTCTTCATCAATCGCCTGCGCACGGGCATGTTGCTGCAGACCGATCCGACCGTGATCTATGGCATGGGCGATCGCTACCAGGGCAAGATCCACAAGGTCGATCTGTTGACCGACACGCCCTACAACACCTATACCCGCGCGGGCCTGCCCCCCACCCCGATTGCATTGCCCGGCGCCGCTTCGCTGGCGGCGGCATTGAACCCCGACAAGACCGAAGCCTTATACTTCGTGGCGCGCGGGGATGGCACCAGCCATTTCTCCAGCAACCTGAACGAGCACAACCAGGCCGTCAACCGCTACCAGCGTTGACGCCTTTCCTTTACCGTTTTCATTTGAGTAGCGATACCTTCATGGCATCAGGCAAATTCATCACCTTCGAAGGCATCGACGGCGCCGGCAAGTCGACCCATATTCCTTTCGTCACCGAGCTCTTGCGTGCGCGTGGACTGACTGTCGTGGCCACCCGCGAGCCGGGCGGCACCGACCTGGGCGAGCGCTTGCGCGAGCTGGTCCTGCATCACCGGATGCATCTGGAAACCGAGGCCCTGCTGATGTTCGCCTCGCGTCGCGAACACCTGGCGCAGGTGATCGAGCCGGCGCTGGCGCGCGGCGACTGGGTCATTTCCGACCGCTTCACCGACGCCACCTTCGCCTACCAGGGCGGTGGCCGCAAGCTGGCGTTAGACAAGCTCAATGACCTGGAGCAATGGGTGCATCCCCATCTGCAGCCGGATTTGACGCTGCTCTTCGATGTGCCGCTGGAAGTGGCGCGCGCACGCCTGGATGCCGAACGCACGCTGGACAAGTTCGAGCAGGAAAAGGCCGATTTCTTCGCCAACACCCGCGCCGAATACCTGCGCCGCGCCGCGCAGTTCCCGCAGCGTTTCCGCATCATCGATTCCACCCGCCCCATTGCCGTGATCCAGGAAGAGTTGCGCGCCCTGGTGGCGGCGCTGTAAGGGAAAACCATGTCCGTGACTTCATCCGAGGTGTTGCTGCCCTGGCAGGGCGAGAGCTGGCGCCAGTTGCAGCAATTGCGCGAGCGCCTGCCGCACGCGCTGCTGTTCTATGGCGCCGCCGGCACCGGCAAGACGCAGTTCGTGGAAGCCTTCGCCAAGTCCCTGCTGTGCGAATCGCCCACGCCCCAGGCCCATGCCTGTGGCGTGTGCGCCTCCTGCAACTGGTTCTCGCAATCGAATCACCCGGACTACCGGCGCGTGCGCCCGGAAATGCTGGAGGAGGAAATGGCCGAGGACGAGGCTGGTGAAGAAAAGAAAAGCACCAAGGCCAGCAAGGCCCCTTCCAAGGACATCAAGATCGACCAGATCCGCGCACTGGCTGATTTTATGAATGTTTCCACCCACCGCTCGGGCCTGCGCGTGGTGATGCTGTATCCGGCTGAAGCGCTCAACACGGCGGCCGCCAATGCCTTGCTCAAGACGTTGGAGGAACCGCCACCAGGCACCATGTTCCTGCTGCTGTCGAATCGCCTGGACCGCCTGTTGCCGACCATCCTCTCGCGCTGCCGCAAGTTCGCGCTGACTGCGCCCGGCCATGATGAGGCGCTGGCCTGGCTCAAGCAGCAAGGCGTCAAGGATGCCGACGCCTGGCTGGCCGAGCAGGGCGGGGCGCCGCTGGCGGCGCTGCAAGCCGCGCAAGGCGAGGGCCGCGAGGCCTTGGACGAATTGCTGCGCCATCTGGCCCAGCCCGGTGTGGACGGTGCCTTGCGCGCTGCCGACAAGTTGCAGAAGACTCCGGCGGCCGAACTGGTCGGCTGGGTGCAGCGCTGGCTGTATGACTTGCTGTCGCTGAAGTCGGC
>NZ_BADI01000004.1:0-1524 GCF_000333555.1 Herbaspirillum sp. B65
AGGCGCTGATGCATGGAAGTTCTCGCGTACCGATGAACCGGTGCTGGGCGAGGTCGAACTGCGCTTCAGCCTGAACTGAGAATGAGCAATCGAGGATGATGTCGATGAAAAGAAACCCCTATGGCCGCCGCAATTTCCTCAAGGCCGCTGCCCGCTCGGGCGGCGCGGCGCTGGCCTTGTCGAGCCTGCCGGCCAGTATCCGCAAGGCCTTGGCCATTGCTCCGTCCTCGCCCACGGGCAGCATCAAGGATGTGAAGCATGTGGTGATCCTGATGCAGGAGAACCGTTCCTTCGATCACTATTTCGGCTGCCTGAAAGGGGTGCGGGGTTTTGGCGACAGCATCCCGCGCCCCCTGCCGGACGGCAACCCGGTGTTTTATCAGCGCGATGCCCAGGGCAAGCTGGTGCTGCCGTATCGCCTGGAGATGGCCACCACCAGCGCCGGGCGTGCCGGGGGCAACCTGCCGCACGCCTGGAAGGACCAGCACGCGGCCTGGAACCGGGGCGACTATGATCGCTGGATCGAGGCCAAGAAAGACACCGTCACCATGGGTTACTTCACCCGCGAAGACCTGCCTTTCCACTATGCCCTGGCCGAAGCCTTCACCATCTGCGATGCCTACCATTGCTCGGTGCTGGGTTCGACCAACCCCAACCGCTTTCACCTGATGAGTGGCGGCATCGACCTGGCGGGCCGCTTGGGTGGTCCCATGACCTACCAGCCGCGCACCGGCGCCTGGTCGGGCGTGCCGGGCCAGGTGCGCACCGGGGCCGACAGCTTCCGCTGGATGACCTACCCGGAGCGGCTGGAGCAGCACCAGGTGTCCTGGAAGGTCTACCAGGGGACTGATGAAGAGCAGCAGGACCATGGCGACTACCCGAGCGACTTCAACGTCCTGCAGTACTTCTTCAACCAGTACCAGACCGCCGCCCCGGATTCGCCACTGTGGCAGAAGGCTTGCAGCAAGTTCACGCTGGCCGACCTGGCGCGTGACGTGCAGGGCGGCAGCCTGCCGCAGGTCTCGTGGCTGATGCCGCCCAAGCTCAGTTGCGAGCACCCGGATCGTACCCCCGGCTATGGCGCTCATTACATCAGCCAGGTGCTGGACATCCTCACGGCCAATCCAGCCTTGTGGAGCAGCACCGTGCTGCTGGTGAACTATGACGAAAACGATGGCTTCTTCGACCACGTGGTGCCGCCTACGCCGCCGCTTCACGCGCAGCAAGGCTTGTCGACGGTGGACGTGAGTGGCGAATTCCACCGCGTGGGCGACTACGTCAATCCGGCCGACGACCTGCCGGCCGGACTGGGCGCGCGGGTGCCGATGCTGGTGATCTCGCCCTGGTCCAAGGGCGGTTACGTGTGCTCGGAAGTGTTCGACCACACCTCGGTGATCCGCTTCCTGGAGCANGTCTTTCGATGTCACGAGCCCAACATCAGCCCCTGGCGCCGCGCCGTCTGCGGCGACTTGAGCACGGCCTTCGACTTCAGTCGGCGTGATGCCCTCACGCCGGTCTTGCCCG
>NZ_BADI01000003.1:0-999 GCF_000333555.1 Herbaspirillum sp. B65
GCGCCCGTTCGCTACGTCCATTGGCCTTCGCAATCGTGGCCGTCGTCTTGTTCTGGCTTGACGTGCTCAATGCGTAGTTCGTCGTGTCTGCCAACGCCACGTTCACGCTCACCGTCTGGCTACCTGCAGCCGCGTTCGCATACGAACCATTGACCGTGTAATTGCTGTAGTCCGTCGCCGACGCCAACGTGCCATTGGCTGCCGAAGCGTTACCCAGCAACACCGTCGCCGCACCCACGTTACTGATCGCTGCGTTCGTCGTCGTGTCGTACACCTTGTTCGATGCCGTCACGTTCGCTACCGTCACATTGGCCTTTGCAATGTTGGCCGTCATGTTCTGTTGCGTCGTTCCCGACAACGTGTAGTTCGTCGTATCTGCCAACGCCACATTCAGGCTCACAAGCTTATTACTACCAGCCGATGCATTCGCAAACGTCCCATTGGCCGTGTAGTTACTAAACGCCATCGCATTGGCGAGGCTGCCGTTCGCGGCCGACGCATTACCCAACTGCACCGTCACGTTCCCATTCGACAGTGCCGCATTCGTCGTCGTGTCGTACACCTTGTCCGATGCAGTCACGTTCGCCACCGTTACATTGGCCTTTGCGATGTTAGCCGTCGTCTTGTTCTGACTTGACGTGCTCAATGCGTAGTTCGTCGTGTCTGCCAACGCCACGTTCACGTTCACCATCTGGCTACCCGCCGCGGCGTTCGCATACGAACCGTTCACTGTGTAATTGCTATAAGACGTCGCCGACGCCAACGTACCATTCGCCGCACTGGCGTTACCCAACAACACCGTCGCCGCACCCACATTGCTAATGGCTGCGTTCGTCGTCGTGTCGTACACCTTATCCGATGCCGCCACGTTCGCTACCGTCACATTGGCCTTCGCAATCGTGGCCGTCGTCTTGTTCTGGCTTGACGTGCTCAATGCGTAGTTCGTCGTGTCTGCCAACGCCACGTTCACGCTCACCGTCTGGCTACCGCAGCCGCGTC
>NZ_BADI01000002.1:0-10714 GCF_000333555.1 Herbaspirillum sp. B65
GTAACGTGATGGCGGACCCGGACCTTCGCGAGAAACGAGAACGTTCCGCTGGGTCAGGACATTCACGAGTACTTCGCCAAAGAAGTGCTACCGCACGTGCCTGACGCCTGGATGATGAAATAAAGAAAGACGAGAAGGACGGAAAAGTCGGCATCGTCGGCTATGAAATCAACTTCAACCGGTACTTCTATAAGTACCAGCCGCCGCGTGCTCTGAGTGCTATCGACGCGGACTTGAAGGCTATCGAGGCAGAGATTGCCGACTTGCTGGGGGAGGTGACCGAATGAGCTTGTTTTTTTCAAACGTGATTGCCCCTAGGCTGTCGCAAAGTTTTCAAGTCGTGCGCGGGGACTATTTTTTGGATGAAAGAAAAGAGTTCTCGGAAGAAGGTTGTGAGGAGCTTCTAAGTGTCTCCGAATACTCGGGGGTTACACCTAGGCGGGAGAGCCTGTCTGACGGAGAGCACTTGAGCCGGGCTGAGTCATTGGAGGGCTACAGGCTCGTTAAGGTCGGGGACCTCGTCATGAACTACATGCTTGCCTGGAAAGGTGCGCAGGGCGTGTCAGCTCATGAGGGTATTACAAGTCCAGCGTATTCCGTCTTCAAAATTGACCCGAATAAGGCTGATAAAAATTTTGTTCACCACCTATTTCGCTCAGACCTCTTTAAACAATATTTCAGGAGTGAGTCGTCTGGAATTATCGAGTCACGACTCCGCTTCTACCCAGAATCCTTGAGGAGCTTGAAAATTGGATTGCCGTCGTTAGCCGTTCAAGTGAAGACATCGCGATATCTCGACTACGAAACGGCCCGCATCGACGCCCTCGTCGAGAAGAAGACTCGCTTCATTGAGCTACTGCGCGAGAAGCGCCAAGCTCTCATTACCCACGCTGTGACCAAAGGTCTTGACCCCAACGTAAAGATGAAGGACTCCGGCGTGGAGTGGCTGGGGGAGGTCCCGGAGCATTGGGGAGTATTAAAATTAGGTCGACATGTAGCAGTGACCACTGGTTTTGCTTTTCCTTCTTCTGAATTTTCACCAAATCCTGAACATAAACGTCTTCTTCGCGGAGTAAATGTTGGGGTGTCTTCATTGCGATGGGATGAAACTGTCTATTGGGAGCGAAGAGATGGAGATGGCCTTGATGCATTCGAATTGAAGCAGGGAGACCTTGTTCTTGGTATGGATAGGCCGTGGATTTCTGAGGGACTGCGAATTGCCTTTGTAGAGAAGTCAGATTTACCTTGTATTTTGTTGCAACGAGTTGCTTCCTTAAAGAGCGATGCGAAGCTAAGCAAGAAATTTTTATATCACGTTCTGTCGTCTGAATTATTCAGAGCAGCTCTGATGCCCGATATGACAGGACTGAGTGTTCCGCATATAAGTTCAGAGCAAATAACTGGATTTATGTTGGCATTACCACCGGCACGAGAGCAACAACTTATCTGCGAGCGGTTGGAATGCGAGCTTAGCCGAATATCTTTTCTTATTAGCAAAACCGAACGTAGTGTCGAACTTCTCAAAGAACGCCGTTCCGCCCTCATCACTGCGGCAGTCACGGGGCAAATTGACCTGCGGGAGGCTGTATGAGCAGGGGCCGTACACTGAAGCTGTATCTGGTGGACGGCTCGCCCTCTGGATTGATTGCCGCTGAAATCATGAACTGGTCCTGCCATGTCATCAACGCGCCCCGTGCGCGGTTGCCGGAGCTGCTCAAGCGACCAGAGACCCCATGCACCGAGTTCTATTTTCAGGTCGGGCCAAACAAATAAATAAAATACAGACGAAAAACAGGGAGGCCCGAGTGAGCCTGATTCACCACGAATGCGAACTTGAACGTCATATCGTTGAACAACTGGAAGCCAGTGGTTGGAAAGTAGGTGACCCGGCTGCCTATGATAAGGCGCGGGCGCTCTATCCAGCGGATGTCGTCACCTGGCTAAAGTCGAGCCAGGAAACCGCCTGGAAAAAGCTTGAAAGCCTGAATGGTGCTAACACTGAGAGAACTGTTCTCGACCGCCTGGTGAAGGTGCTGGAGGCTAAGGACGGTGGCACCGTGGTGGTGTTGCGCGATGGTTTCCAGCTGGCCGGTGCAGGCACGCTCAAGATGAGCGAGAGCCTGCCTGAAGACGAGCGCAACGAAACCGTTGCCCAGCGCTACGCCTGCAACATTCTGCGAGTGGTTCCCCAGGTGCACTATTCGCTCGACAACGAAAACGCCATTGACCTGGTGTTCTTCATCAATGGCCTTCCTGTGGCCACTGTGGAGCTCAAGACCGACTTCACGCAGTCCGTTTTTGCGGCCATCAAACAGTACAAGGAAGACCGCGAGCCCAAGAGCAAAACCACGGGTCGTGCGGAGCCCTTGTTGACGTTTAAGCGTGGTGCGGTAGTGCATTTCGCGATGAGCGACAGCCTCATCTACATGACTACCAAACTGGCTGGCGACTCCACTTTCTTCCTGCCCTTCAACCGTGGCGACGACGGCCGTGCGGGCAATCCACCTGGTGAGACTGGGCCGGACGGTCAGCCTACTTATCCGGTCAGCTATTTTTGGACGCATGTACTCCAGAAAGATAACTGGCTGCGCATCTTCCACCGCTTTGTTCTCCTTGAGAAGAAGGAGAGCAAGGACGCGAAGGGCAACACGACTATCAAGGAAAACATCATCTTCCCGCGTTTCCACCAGTGGGAAGCGGTGACGAAGATGATGTCTGCTGTGCGCGCTGAAGGCGTTGGTCAGCCATACTGCATTCAGCATAGTGCTGGCTCTGGCAAGACCAACACCATCGCGTGGACATCGCATGCCCTCATTCGCCTGCGTCATCCAGACGGTGAGCCGTACTTCCACAGCGTGATTGTGGTCACCGACCGTACCGTGCTGGACAAGCAATTACAGGATGCCATTACTCAGATTGAACACCAATCGGGCGTCGTCAAAGCTGTCGACCGTGAGACCTCCAGCTTATCCAAGAGTCAGCAGTTGGCCAAGGCCATGCTGGATGGTGTGCCTATCATCGTCTGCACGGTGCAGACCTTCCCCTATGCGCAAGAGGCCATCCTCAAGGAACAAAGCTTGCGTAACCGTCGCTTCGCCGTGGTTATCGACGAGGCACACAGCAGCACTGGCGGTAGCACAGCCGATGACTTGCGCTTCGTGTTGACGGGCCAAAGTGAAGAGGAATGGGACAAGCTGAGTAAAGAAGAGAAGCTCGCTTTCTGGCAGTCGTCCCGTCAATGTCCCAGCAATGCCAGCTACTTCGCCTTCACGGCGACGCCGAAACATTCGACCTTGATGCTGTTTGGTCGACCCAAGGTCCCAGGTCAGCCAGTATCCAAAGAGAATCCGCCGGTGCCGTTTCATCTGTACACGATGCAGCAGGCCATCGACGAGGGATTCATTCTTGATGTTCTCAAGAACTACACCTCCTACAAGGTTGCTTATCGCCTGGGTTCGGAGATGGCAAAGGCAGCTCACGAGCGTGTGGATGAAAAATCCGGAAGGCGCTCCTTGGCGAAGTGGATGTCTCTGCACCCAACTAACGTGGGGCAGAAGGTTCAGCTTATTGTTGAGCACTTCCGTGCCAACGTGGCCCGCCTCTTGAATGGGCAGGCCAAAGCCATGGTGGTAACCGGTTCCCGAGCTTCAGCGGTGGCGTACGCACGTGCGTTCAAGTCTTTTTGTGAGACCCAGGGTTATGTGAACTTGCACGCAATGGTTGCTTTCAGTGGCGACGTACCTAACAAAGACAAACAGACCGATGTATTGATTGACGAGCAGTTGGATGCTGGTTATCAGTTCAACGAAGCGAATATGAATCCTGACCTTCGTGGTCGGGATATGCGAAAGGCTTTCGACACTTCAGAATTCCAAGTGATGATTGTCGCGAACAAGTTCCAGACGGGCTTCGACCAGCCCAAGCTGGTGGCGATGTACGTGGACAAGAAAATCTCGGGCGTTGAGGCTGTCCAAACTTTATCGCGTTTGAATCGGACCTATCCGGGTAAAGACAAGACGTACGTCATCGATTTTGTGAACGAGCCGGATGAAATACTGGCGGCATTTAAGAAGTACTACCGTGATGCCCAGGTTTCTGACGTCCAAGACTTCAACGTTGTTTATGACTTGAAGCAGAAACTGGACTCCGCTCACATCTATGAGCCTAGCGAGGTTGCGCGCTTCGCCGAGGCCATCGTGGACAAGAACGTTACCCACGAGAAGCTGTTCATCCTGACACAGCCCGCTACCGACCGCTTTAACAAGAAGCTCGATGAACTGACGAAGGCGATTGACCATTGGGAAAAGGTTTGGGAGAAAGCCGATAAGGGAGGTAACGAGGTTGGGAAAAAAGAAGCTGACGCCTACCGGGCGGAGGCTTCGACAGAACGAGATGAGCTCATCGTATTCAGCTCGAGCCTGGCTAAGTTTGTCCGCAACTATGAGTACATCGCGCAGCTCATTGATTTTGGTGACCCTGAGTTGGAGGCATTTGCTGGATTCGCCCGTCTGCTGCGTAAGCGATTACGCGGAGTTGGCGCGGACCAGATTGACCTCGAAGGGTTGAAGTTAACGCATTTCCGCATCAGGAAGGGTGGGGATTTGGAAGGCGTTGGGCCTGAGGGCGAAACGCCCACGCTTGACCCCATTACCGATAACGGGATGCGAGAGGGACGTGACACGCAGAAGGCCTACCTTGAAGACTTGGTCGAGAAGCTTAACAACGCCTTCGGTAAGGACGTGAGTGAGAAAGACAAAGTCGCGCTGGCGGTTCATGTTTCAGAATGCCTTCGGGACGATAAGCAGGTGATGGCGCAGGTTGAGAACAATACCAAGGAAGAGGCTATGAAGGCCAATCTTCCGCAGGCGGCTGTTCAAATCATCGTGCAAGCCATGCAGAGTCACCAGGCAATGGCGACCAAGCTGCTGAGTGATGAAAGCACTCGTGGACTGTTCCTGGATGTGGTCTACGACCTGCTGAAGAAAGATAGTGGCGGTGACTTGATTCGTGCTGTTCGTTAGAGATAACGCACACACTAGACGCTCCCCAACCTAAAGCGTTGTGCCTCGCACTGTCGGTACATCTGCCAGGAAGTATAAAAGAGTGGCCTGCCCCCGGATGTTGTTTTGCCAGCGTAATTGACCCAGTCCGATTTGTGAAATGTAATCTCAGACTAAGGTGTAAGACCGTACCTATGGGTCTGAGGTATTGCAAATCAACGGGAAGAAGTCATTAATGTGGGGACTAGCTGGGGCGGTGGTTTATAAGATCGTATTAAACGAAGGGACAGCTATGCAAGAACAAGGACCTTTATCGCCTGAACAACTGAAAGAGCGCGTCATCCGCTTTTATAATCGATATGGAAAAGATCTCGAGCAAATAAAGAGTCTGCTAGAAATTCGGCTAACGCAACTCGCACTCGCCTACACAATCGATAACAAGTTACCTCCTGAGGCTGTAAAGGTTTCTACAAGAGTTAAGGGCATCAATAGCTTTATGAAGAAGCTGGAGAAAAAAGGATGGCCTCAATTCTATTATCCGACAGACGTTGCTGGCGATCTTATTGGGGCAAGAGTCGTTTGCTGGTTCTTAGATGATTGCCACGGATTTCTCAAGCTGATTTCCGGCTCTCAGCATCTGAAAATTGAACCCTCTATCGAGGACTACATAACTAATCCGAAGCCATCCGGATATCGATCAATTCATTTGGTGGCCAATATCAGCTACGATGGAGTTAAGCGGACGGAAGATCAGGAAATCATAATTGCATCGCAAGATATGCGATGTGAAATTCAGGTGAGAACGAAGTTGCAGGATGCTTGGGGAGATGTTACCCATGACTTCCATTACAAAGCAAAAGAAATGGGAGTAGAGGATGAGGATTTGGAAGGCTTTCTCAATGACGTCGCACAAAGATTGGCCAGCGAAGATAAAACACTAATCAAGTTCAGGAAGACATATCAGCGCTTGGCTGACGAAAAGTCCGCTAAGAAAATTCGCGAAGGTTTTCAGGTTTCTGCTTCAGCGGCTTTGCCAAAATTCTTCCTATCGCAACCCGAAGAGCTGATTGAAACCGCTTTAGTTAAAGCAGAAAGTAAGAACCGGCTCGTGTTTGCAGTGATTTACGACGCCGATAAATCCAGCAAAAGTAAATTGGAATACTCGCTTGGTTATTTCTTGGAATATGGGATCACCAAGACACTGGTAGACGAAAATTTTATTGCCGCACTAGTGCCTGTTTCAAAAGGCAATGCGCGAGACTTCATACCAGAGGACGATCCACTAGAGAATTGTAGATTGGTCGTCTTTCTTCCCAACGGGAAAGTGCTGCGTAGTGAAGGTGTTTACGCCAATCCAGACGAAGGGCTGCGGAGAGTCAGAACAATAGTTGAGCAATGGAAAAGCGAAGTATGAAAAGGATAATGGTGCAAGGGCGGCTTCTTCAATTTGACCACGGAGCTAGCTGCAACGCGAGCTCAATCCTGCTAGAGGAAAGTTCAGTGTTAAATGAAAAAAATGCGGGAAAGATCAGACTCAATGAGTCTCGAATTCGGACTTTATTGAATTTGAAGTGCTGAGAGTCGTTACAAGCATATGCGCGAAAATCAGAAAAATCTCTTTTGCGCCACTTTGGTCGGCTTCATGAGCAGCAAGGCACTTGGAGCGACTCAGCACTCCCATAAAGATCATATGAGCCTTCATATTGCTGATCTCTCCCCAAACAGCGGCGGCCAATAGACCCACTTTGCAATTGCATATCAGTGCTTCGAACCGAAGCAGATCTCTCCACTTCTTGAAAGAGATCCCCCTTGTGGTCTTGAGACGCGTCGATGCTTCCTAGCAGCTTTGGGGCGGGTATAAAACTTAAGTGTTGCGCAAACGGCTACAGCTATTGACAGTTCATGTGTGTATTCATACAGTGCCATATATAGATAAATTTTGTTATGTTCTTCTGCATCTAGTTGTTTTTGGCGCTTTGTTTATATTGCATTAACTCTCCAAGGAGGCGGCAATGGCAAATAAATCTACCGGAAAAAATGTGGCATCCACCGCTGCTCGAGTACTGAGCAGCCCTTCTTCTTCCGCAATTCAACGCAGTTTGGCCGGCAGCGTGCTTTCCCAGACGGGGAATTCCAAAGTCACCGGAAAAACGATGGAAGCGAAAGCTTCTAATGCGCTCCTCAGCGGCAAGTCCAGCAGCACCACAAAAACGTTGGCTGCTTCAGCGGTATCCCAATCCAAGAAAAGTCGCTAGAACGTCCAACAGGCTTTGGCGTTTGGTCGCATGACGCAATACAAGCACCTAGTTGCTGATGTTCAGCAACTGGGCTTCATGCGACAGCATCCTAAGCATGGAGGATTTTGTATGTGGCCATACTTGTGACATCATTAATGTCAATCCAGCGGCCATCTCGTCGCGTCAATCAACTGGTGTTGCATGTCTAAGCGAAACCTAATTTTGGAAATCCAGGAGAAAAATGCTAGAGCATCTAGTCAGTATCTACACGGAAATTTAGAGCTTTATGCGCTACAAGAAAGCGCCCAGAAGTTTGGTGAATCGGATACAACGCTACGTGCTTTGCACATCATGGGTATCGCCTCCTGTATTGAGGTAAGCGTTCGAGAGGCCATCAAGCGATTAGTGGACTCTGGTGCACCTTATATTGAGCGGGCTGAGCTTTTTAAAGAGCACCTTCGGTTTGATTTCGCCCTTACTAGGGCTCTAAGTGAGGGTGCAATTACTTTTGGGGATTTGGTTTCCCACTCCCTTCCAGTCAGCAAGCTTGAGCATGTCTCATCTCATTTCGAGAGCCTTTTCAGCGACAAAGACCAGCGCAAAAAATTTAACAAGATAATTTCGGAAATTCGGGTCTTTGAAGAGCCTAGCGAAGAGGAGCTCTTTGGCGAGAGGCCGGTAGGCCAAACGCAGAAAACTGCTCCACTTTTAGTCAGCGACACTAATAGCCTGTTGCAAGACATTGCAGCGATATTTGAAGTCAGGCACTTGGTCGCCCACGAAGCCAATTTCAGCGCAGTCTCGTCGAGTGAGCTGTCAAAATTTCTAACGAGTGCGAGACTCTTTGTAGATTGTCTCTATGAATTAGTGGAGCAAGAGTTGAATATCGGTCGCTCACGCAATAGTTTTGGCGGTTCGATTCAGGAGGCGATACGAGCAGGGAGAATTTATACCAACGCATTGGAAATTCAGGATCGAATAGCGTTAAAGCTTACTTCCATCCACTCGGATGAAGATGAGTTGCCCACTCTGTTCGCAGCGGCAGTTAGCGCATTTTCCACTCACCATGATGCTGAAATAGACTTTCGGCTTTCGTTACACAAGTGGGTGACTGGTAATGCCATGCGAAACATCGAGGCGAATGTTATGGACCAGCTATGGCAACATCGAACAAACTATTTAAAAAACCTCGAAGAACAAGTTGAATTTTATGCCGAGTTAGATCGGCAATAGCATTTGCCACGTTTCGTATTTCCGCTTCATTCCTAGCAGAGTATTGCGCCTATTTGCCTCACCGAATTTTTTCACTTGAACCCGGCAGATGAGACTCAAAAATCTACTCTCTGCAGCAATTCGCGCCAATTATTTGTTATGACTTACTGAAATGGGGGCTACGAATGGGGGAGCAGCCGCCTAAGATGTTTTTTTCAATTCGACTAAAGATTTCTCTGGCCTCCTCCAAATTTTGGAAGAAAAGTTCATAGTTAAGTGAAGGAAATAGGGGAAAGTTCGGAGTTAAATGAATCTGGACCGACAAGCTTTCAGTAGACACTCATGCTACGCCTTCAGAGAGCGCACATAGAGAACTTATCAATTCCCGCATGAAGTGAATATTCTTCGAAACCGAACCAGGCAATATTCTTAAACAGCACCACTCTGCGCTGCGCTATCACCTAGCCATTTCGAAGCACAACTCGCGCGGCAAGCTGCCTAATTTCTAGATCAATCTTGATCCAGCCGGGGGGCACTCCAATCCAACCTCGAAGTCGATCGGTTTTAATGTGCGAAACGAGTCAATCGAAGCCAGGGAATAACGGATTCCATTCAAAATCGCCCCGTGATCGCTCCCACAGCAAAGTCAACGTAGTTTTGGGAACGTTGTAGGGGAAAACAAGCAATCGCTGCATGTCTGAAAAACCGAGGGCACTTTCTTTTCTCCTGGAATCGTCCCAAGATTTCTCTTTTGCTCGCCGGCCTAGAATTTTGTAGCCCACGTCCTTGCAAAAAATATGCAGATCGTCACGCTCCTCTTGATTCACCCAAGTTACTGGCCCAAGGGGATCAAAAATCTTTGTGTTAGCTACTTCGAGAGTGCCGTATAGAATTTCTGCTCGCGAGGAATCCAGACCCGTCTTACTGTATTCATGACTTTTGAAGCGCTTAATTCCCTCATCCATCGCGACGCCAAAGGTAAAGCGAAGATCGCGGTCTTTTATGCGTGTTTTATTTTCTTCTGATAATTGCTGTGCATGAACGGTGTAATGCTGCTTATGTGCTCGCGTGCCCATTAGATCGCCAAGGGTATTGAGCGTCTGAGTCCCGCTTAGTAGGCAGTCATCGATAATGTAAATACGATCCCCGGCTCTCGTAGTTGAAAGAGCATCCGGGAGACTTTGCTCAAACCGAAGCTGACTTGAAAGCGGAGAGTGTGATAGCAGATAATTCATGATGGCGGCGCTGCCAGTGTGTTCTCCGAAAGCCGAAAGAACTAACTGTTCTTCCGGTTTTTCTCTAAGCTCAGCCACTAGGATTTTTTCAATCCCTTCTGATAGCGCCCATAACGGATAAAACTTCACATGTGACAAGAGTCTTATGGCGCCTCGAATACGCTGTGTGGTCTCAAATTGCAAAAGAAAAGCAGCCAGAGCTTGGATGGATACTGGTATTCGATATGCTGAAAATCGGCGTGTCAGTTCAACCATGAGATTTTGTTCGACTGGACTGAGTGCCGATAAGCCTGATAGAGGAAGACGTTTAGAATTGCTCAGCACGTCCACATCTAACTTGTCCACCAGCCATCGGAACACCCATTGATGAGGCGCAAAGTTTGCCTCGATGTCTGAGTTTGCAGCGTCACTAAACACAGATCGAATCTCGGATAAGACGCCAAGACTGAAACCAGACTTGGTTTCGAACGCTTTGTCTAATTCGTAGAATTGCATCACGAACGCCAAGATTAGAGATGCATATTGAATACGCACATCGGATCTTGTTGTGTTCCAGATACTAGGTCTGGCTCGGCGAAATATTTTGACGAAATATGTACCCGATGTGGGGTGGATGCCGATTTTCGTGATGCTAGATACGACCAGATATGTGAAGAACAAAGCGTTCTCAACATGCAAAAGATCTTGGTCGAAGGCGGTACGTAGTTGCGCTGAAACTAAATCTATACTGCGTTCAAGTATCCGCATCAGCTCCACGCCGCGTTGAGACTCATAGACCTCCTTTTCCCATTTGAACATCGGTGCTAGCAGTAATGTCACTAGTATGTCTGCGGGAGGTAAGTCGTTCTTCTCAATTACGTCTTCTTTGATATAAACGTCAAAACGACCATAGAGCTTGACCATCAAGTCAAACTCGAAATTAGAGCTTTCGAGACCTAAAAGATACTCACTGTAGCGGTCGAGTTTATCGAAAGGCCTAGTCGTAAAGATTTTCTAAGCAGTTTCTGAGAGGTGATATGCCTTGTTCTCC
>NZ_BADI01000001.1:0-2960 GCF_000333555.1 Herbaspirillum sp. B65
TTCACGTTCGGGCATGGCGTAATTGCGGATCTTGCCAAGGTAGCGCTTCAGAGCCGGCGCTTCGGCGCGAGGAAGGCGCGTTCATAAACAAGCAGGAACTTGGTGTACCCCCAGCCATGGTCACTTTCCCCGATCACGTTTTCCGCCGGAACCCGTACGTTGTCGTAAAACACCTCAGCCAGGTGCGAACAGCCATCCAGACTGGCGATCGGCCGCACGGTGACACCCGGCGTATTCATGTCGAGCAACAGGAAGGAAATCCCTTTCTGCGGCTTGGCGTGCGCATCGGTACGCACCAGCACGAAGTTCCATTGGCCGTGGCTACCAAAGCTGGTCCAGATCTTCTGGCCATTGACGATATAGTGATCGCCATCGCGCACGGCACTGGTACGCAGCGAGGCCAGATCGGAACCGGCGCCTGGCTCGGAAAATGGCCAATATGGTGTGCGGCAAGACGGCGGTCTTTCCCTATGGCTCGCACCTGATCGTGATCGGCAATGTGATCGACGTGATCCAGGCCGAGCCGGCCGCGACCGCCGACGAGATCCGTCCACTGCTGTATTGCAACGCCGGTTATCGCTGAACACGGGTTTGTCGGGGCGAATCGGATCGGATGTCCTGTCTCGCATCCGGTGTGGTCGCATCCCTGCGTTTGTTTTGTTTCCTTTGGTTCATTCCCTCTTTCTAAGGCATTGGAGAAGACATCATGATCGTTGAAGAACAGGCCTCCCCTGGCGCCACTGCCATCGCGGCCAGCGCACAGCGGATAGGGTAGACATCGTCTCTGCCCTGAAAAAGACGTCGGAAAAGCTTGATCTTCGCTTCAGGAGATAACAGGCTCGGTACGGTTGACTTGGTGTTGTTAGTTGGGTGAAGTGTATTTAGCTGCGGAATTGAAATTCCGTGCTTGACTATGAGTGCTCGGAGCATCTCGTTTTCAGCGCGCAATCGAAAGAGTTCACTATCGACCTTTGACATACTTTGCTCGGTTTGTGAGTGCCAATGAAATGCATAGTTTGAATCGCCCCGGCATTAGACACTTTCCAGCCGGTTAAATACTGCTGTTCGAACTGTACCGGAGAAGCGTTGCCGCGATAGGAATAGCTACGTTTCGGGTTGTAGAGCATCTCGATGCAACTCAACACTATATGGTACAAAGTGTTGAAAGAATCGCATCTCCAGGAGGTTTTTCCGCGACAACGCTAGTGTTAGTGGTTATCAAATTGCTATTTGATAACAAGCAATTACCGACTTGGTCATTTTTACCGTTCGCCGTACACCAGGGAAGTTCAAAAAAGTTCGCGTAAAGTTGCATTCTGGCATTTACACCTCAGCCGCCGTGCGTTATTTTCTTTGCAACGTAATATGAGCGCGCAGCCCTTTGCCGAGCCTAAAGGCGCACAGGCTAATCCTCCCAGGACAGTAGTCAAGGAAGATTTTTTGCGCATCTATAGGAGCCTAGAAGGGGAGGCTTGCCGGCGTGCTCTGATTCTTGACACAAGAATATTGCAACCAGGGCTATCCAGTCGGGTAAAGGAGAGGTTGGGGCTTCTCCTTTGAGCTTAGATTGGAATAAAGGCCTCATCGCTAAACGAATTTCAGGTAGTGCCCGACACTACCTATGAGTAAAACAACTATCAGGTGGGAAGTAGATTCATGAATCAGCAGAACCTAGCAGCGGAAATCTGGAATGTAGCCGACACCCTGCGCGGGGATTTTAAGCAGTCCGAGTTTGGCCGTGTCATCTTGCCGTTTGCTGTATTGCGTCGCCTTGAATGTGTGCTTGAACCTACGAAGAAGGATGTTCTGGCCCAGTACGAGTCAGTCAAGGGCTCAAGTATCGACCTCGACCTGTTGCTGCCGGCGAAGGCAGGTGCAACTTTCTACAACGTCTCTCAATTCACACTGGCGACGCTGGGCTCAACCAGTACTCGCGCCAACCTTGAAGACTATGTGTCGAAGTTTTCCTCGAACGCACGTCAGGTTTTCGAGCACTTCGAATTTGCCAAATGGTTGGAGAAGTTAGAGAAGGCCAACTTGCTGTTCCTGGTCGCCCAGAAATTTTCGACTATCAACCTGCACCCCTCCGCTATCTCCAACCACGAGATGGGTCTGGTTTTCGAGCACTTGATTCGTAAGTTTGCCGAGTCGGCCAATGACACGGCGGGTGAGTTCTTCACGCCGCGTGATGTGGTGCGTCTGGCCACGACACTGGTCTTTTCCACAGACCACGATGCGCTTACTGGCGAAGGCGTTATCCGTACCGCCTACGACTGTGCTGCGGGCACCGGTGGATTCTTGTCGACTGCAATGGAGCAGGTAAAGGAGTGGAATCCGAACGCCAAAATCATTCCCTACGCCCAGGAATTGAATCCCGAGACCTACGCCATCTGCGTTGCTGACAAGCTGATTCAAGGCTACGACACAAAGAACATCAAGCTGGGCAACACGCTCAGCAACGACCAACTGCGTAACGAGAAGTTTGACTATTGCCTGGCTAACCCACCCTTCGGCGTGAAGTGGGAAAAGGTTCAGAAGGATGTCCAGGCAGAACACATCAATGACGGCTATGGTGGCCGCTTTGGCCCAGGTCTGCCGCGTGTCGGTGATGGTTCGTTGCTGTTCCTGATGCACTTGCTGTCTAAGCGCAAGCCCGTCGATGCCAATAGTAACGGCACCCGTATCGGCATTGTGCTGTCCGGTAGTCCTTTGTTCAATGGTGGCGCTGGTTCTGGTGAGAGCGAAATCCGTCGCTGGATTCTAGAGAACGATTGGCTCGAGGCCATCGTGGCCCTGCCGAACGACCTGTTCTACAACACGGGCATCGGTACATACATCTGGGTCCTGAGCAACAACAAGGCTGCTGACCGTAAGAATCTGGTTCAACTGATTGACGCCACTGGCATGCATCCCCCGATGCAGAAGTCGCTGGGCAGCAAGCGTAAGCGCTTGTCTGATGA